>NZ_ASSB01000157.1:0-665 GCF_000520755.1 Paenibacillus sp. 1-18 | reverse complement strand
GATTATTGCTGTTCCAGGTTCGGCGTTTAAAAATGGTTCCACAGCATCCACAATATACTTTGCTACTGAGTGCGTATTTACTGGAGTATCGTTTACTATCCCCCATCACACTCCCTTTCAGCTTGGTTCTCCGTTCCTTTTCCTTTTGCACCGCTTCAAATAGTTCCTTGGATACAATCGGCTCATGGTTGTCCTCAATTAAATATTGCTGCTCCTGTCCTTTATTCCTTATTCGTTTGTGGGTTAGAAAATCTACCGTTACCGTCTTTTGCTGAAGCAAAGCTCCGTAATATTTCTCATTGGTCAGAATTAAGGTAATGGAGGAATCCCACCACGTATCGCCACCCGTGACTGTTTTGATGTGATCTCGCATCAATCCTCTGGCAATCGCCTGATAGCTTTTGCCGTCTAGATACTCCTCGTATATTCTGCGTACAATCTCTGCTTCTGGCCCGTTAATCACCAATTCACCATGTTCATCCTTATCGTAGCCAAGGAAGCGGTTCGTGTTACAGAAGACTTTGCCGTTCTGGAAGCCACGCAGTATTCCCCATCGGCTGTTTTCAGAAATGTTTCGGCTCTCGTCGTGGGCAAGGGAACTCAGGATGGTCAGCAATACTTCACCTGTTGTATCCAGTGTATTAATATTCTCCCGTTCAAAGAAT
>NZ_ASSB01000156.1:0-8121 GCF_000520755.1 Paenibacillus sp. 1-18 | reverse complement strand
TCGTCTCCAAAGACAGGGTTTCTCGACAATCTGAGAAATGCCTGCTTCTTCTAAAGCAGGCATTTCCTTTTAGATTTGATTTGAAATTTATCAAGTCGTCCATAGTAAGTATCTCTCCAAAATCCGATCTCTAGTAGTTTCTGTGGCTCTTTATTAGCTGTACGTCCTCGACGCTCCATATAGAGTCCTTCAGGTCCTTCATTTCGATAAATGCGCTCCCCATTCCGAATGGATCTATCTTGTACATCATGCTTCTTCGCAGCAGCTTTATAACTCAAATGGTTCTCATGCATATCTTCTAATATGTACTGCTTTTGTTCTCCAGTAAAAGTCCTGTGTGTTCCCTTATTGATCAATCCCGCAGCTCCATGCTTGGAGTATGCAGCTACCCATTCATTAACCGTTACATGGTTCATTCCATGCTTACGTGCTGCTTCGTTCTCAGACAGCCCTCCTTCAAGTACATCTATAGCAACTTTTATTCGTATTTCTTCGCTGTATTTGACCATAAAGTAAAATCCGCACCCTTTCTTCTTAGAGGATTATATCATGTGTCTAAGATTTGGGGTGCGGTTCAGTTTAAGGTTAGCGGGGCCTTTGCCAATGCTTTCAGACTACACGCTCGGTACTTCCGATCTGTGTAAAATTGTAAGCATTACGAATAAACTCAATATAGTCAAAGAGCGTTAACCTGTCAACACGAAAAACGGACACTGTCCTTGAAGAGACGGCATTCGTGTGAATATAAGAAGCGCTTTAGATCGAAAAGCTCGTTTTCTTCAGTTCTTCCGTGCTGAACAGAATATCGTAATCCTTGATGCCTTCCCGCCGAACAAATTGCTCCGCAACTTTCCGAACAGACGCTTCATCGGGTCCATGAATCATGGCGTATAAATTATACGGCCAATCGGGATGCGCCCGGCGCTTGTAGCAGTGGCTGACTTCCGAATAACCGGCCAGCCTTTTTCCTGCCTCAGGTATATGCTCCTCAGGAAGTACGCAGATGAACAGGCCATTTGCTGAAAATCCCGCTTCCCTATGCTTTAGAACGGCTCCGATTCGTTTGAGTGCTCCTCCTGCCTGCAGCGCCTGCAAGCGCAGGAACACCTCTTCCAAGCTGCAACCTGTCTTATTGGCAATCTCGGTATACGGTTCGGGTGACAACGGAAGATCTCCCTGCAGTTCGCGGATCAGCTGCAAATCCGTTATTTCTATTTTGCATGGTTCCTGTTTGGAAGTTGTGCCTCCATTCAAGTTCGGACTGGGTGTAATGGCTGATGCATCAGCCTTTCCTTCCATATTCAGGAACACCTTTAGTTTGAATAATTGCTCGGAGGGGAACTCATATAGCAGCGGCCCGCCCGCCGCTTCACGGATCGTTTCAAGAATAACCCCCCGTTCTTCCTCGGTCCGGGAAGTCAGCGTGAACCACATATTGAGCCTGCTGCGCCGGCGGTAGTTATGGGTTACGCCTCTATACCTGTTGACGACAGCAGCGGTCTGGTAAAAAAGCTCCTCCCTGACTGCCATCGCATACAGACAGCCTCTAAATCCCAGTCCCGCCGGATTAAACACCCCGCCGATCCGCCGGATGAATCCCTCTTTCTTCAGCCTTTCAAGCCTTTGAAGCACATCTTCCTGGCATAATTCCAGTTCCTCCGCAATGGCATTCCAAGGGCGTCTGACCAGAGGAAGCCCGATTTGCAGCCGATTCAGCAGCTTCCGGTCGTTCGAATCCAGGTTCACTGTTCCCACCTCCCCAACTTACAGCGCCGCCGATCTTTTGTAACACCACGGCTCTTCGGCCATGAAATTGCCGCCGCTATAATAGTACGATCTCGCCCGGCAGCCGCCACAAATGCCCACATCGGGACAGGAGCCGCATTCTCCTTCATATTTCTCGAAGTCCCTTAAATCCCGGAACACCGGATTATCCCGCCATATTTCATCAAAAGGCTGCTCGCGAACATTCCCCACCTTGACCGGCAGGTACGGACAAATATGCACCTCGCCACTCGGCAGCACCGAACAATAGGAGACCCCGGCCAGACAACCGCGCGTGTACCGCATTTCCAGCCCCATGCTCTTGGCAAGCGGCATGAATTGGGGAGCGCATGTCGGTTTGATTTCAAGGGATGTTGATTTCTGTTTGGACAGAACACTGCGCAGAACCGAGTAATACCGTTCCCGCTTCAGCCCGTCTTCTTCGATATGGACGGCCCGTCCGGTCGGGACGAGAAAGAACGGGTGCAGAGAGGATACATGAAGCTCCTCGGCAAGCTGGGCAACCTGCACGAAATCATCCATATTGCCCTCGGTCAGCGTCATGTTAATCTGCACTCTCAGCCCGGCTTCCCGGGCATAACGGATGCCCTCCAATGCTTGCTGCCAGCCTTCCGGCGCATTCCTGAACCGGTTGTGATACTCAGGCGTGGCGCTGTCTATGCTGATCGCAATGCCCCCTAGCCCCGCTTTTTTCAGCTCCGCAGCTTTGGCGGCGGTCAGAAGCGTGCCGTTGCTGCCAAGTGCGGGACGAAGGCCGATAGACGAGGCATACGCGATCAATTCGCAGAGATCTTCACGGATCAAGGGCTCGCCGCCGCTGAATATGAGAAGCTTGAATCCGGCCTGCTTGATCTGATCAATGAGCCGGATTCCTTCCTCCGTGGTTAGCTGGTCTTCTACAGACGATGACGGCCCGGAGTCGCGATAGCAGTGTTCGCAGTATAAATTGCATTTCTTGGTCACATTCCAGGAAACGAGCATGCGTATTCAGCCTTCCTTTCCAGTGTTATACGATTCCAATTTCGCGGTCGCTTAAATAACAGGATGGGTCCTCCGCCCAGAAATCACCGCTTACCGAAGCCCGGGCCCGGAAATTCCCGTTACAGATATCCAGCCAATTGCATTCTCTGCAGCGTCCCTTTAGTAGCGGTTTACGGTCGCGCAGGCCGGCCATTAGCGGATGAGCGGCATCACGCCAAATCTCGCTGAATTTCTGCTTGCGGATATTGCCGATTTCGATATCTCTCGTGAACTGATCGGGATAGACGTTGCCGTGCCAATCCACGCAGCCGATGGCTATTCCGGAACGGTTGCCGCCGTTTCTCTGAAGCAAGCCAAGCAGTTCAGCCGCGCGCTCCGGGTCGTGCTCCATCATCCGCTGGTATAAGTAAACGCCATCCGCATGATTATCAACGGTGAGCAATTCCACCGGTTTGCCTTTGCCATGCAGGTCCATCGTTTTAGCCATAATCCGGTCAAGAGCATGCCGGGATTGTTCATGGGTAACATCCTCTTGCTGCAGGGCGCTCCCGCGGCCGGAATAGACGAGATGGTAGAAGCAGGCCCGAGGAATATTTTCCCGCTCGATCAAATCAAGGACTCCATCCAAGTCTTCATATGTATGTCTGCTGATCGTAAACCGGACCCCTACCTTCTGGCCGATGGCCAAGCAGTTTCGGATACCCTGAAGCGCCTGTTCAAAGGCTCCTTTTCGCCCGCGAAATTCATCATGGCGCTCTTCCAGCCCATCCAGGCTTACACCGACATATTTAACCCCTGCTTCTTTTAGCATCTTCGCTCTGTCCATGGTAATCAATGTGCCATTGGTGGATACTACCGGCCGAAGCCCTTTGCTTGACGCATAAGAAATCAGCTCATAAATATCTTTGCGGATCAGAGGCTCTCCACCGGAAAAAAGCAGTACCGGCACCTGGAAGGCGGCCAGATTATCAATAAACACCTTAGCTTCCTCCGTCGACATTTCATCGGGATCATGGGCAGGACAGGCATTCGCATAACAATGTTTACAGGTTAAGTTGCAAGCCCGTGTCGAATTCCATACGACGACAGGCCCTCTGCCCGCGGAAACGCCATGCGGTTTGTGTCCTGGCTTAATGGTATAACGAAGGTCATCGCCTTCTCCCTTCATACCGGTAAGTAGTTTCGTTACATTAATCATTTCCGCTCCCTCATCTCCCTATAATTAGATACCAGTTCTTTATATCTTAAAATAACTTGTGAGAATAAGGATATGCGTTATTATCTTGCTCTTGCGCCGCATTAATGCTTGGGTCTGCAATAAGAAGAAACGCCTGACGGCGTCTTATTAGAGCTTATGCTTCCGAAGTAGCGATACGAGTATCGCTTTAAGGTATGTTTCTCGTAAAAATATAAGACCAAACAATAGGCGCGAAGCCTAAAAAGTCTTATATTTCAAGAAAAAAACCGCAATGCTGCGGGTATCAAAAAGGTTGTGGCCGAAATGATTTTTTCTTACCGTTAGCCAGTTCTATGATCATAACGACAAGAACGAGCAATGAAATGATCTAACTTTCCCGGGTCATGTACACACCGTCCATCATACTAAAGAAACGGCTGTAAAGTTGCAGAGAAATCCCCCGCAATGGACGCACCTATTCCAATAGTCTAATGTAGTGTAGTGCTTAGAAAAATGTAAATGAGCCCACCACCGTAATTTGGAAGCCTCTTATCTCCAATTTTACATGCAATGGGCTATTTATGTTCAATGTAAAGCAGTGTAAGATACTGTCGTTTATAAGACATTGTCATCTGCTAACTCATCCGCTTGGCGTTCGTAATCTCCTAAATTAGCTGGGATCTTTAATCTTACTTTATCGCCATCAAGGATTACTCCCTTTTTGCTCGCGTGTTTGAAAGGATCATACGGTTCATTGTTTTTAAGGCATGAGTATAAAACTTGGGCAATCTTACCGCATACATGCCCTATTGCTTTTCTCTTCGCCATTCCTCGATCAACTAATCGCTTATAGTAAACACGAAAACTATTTTCACTTATTTTTGGAGATATTAGTAGCAAAGTCATTAAGAATAGAACTCTGCGAGTATCTCTAACACCCTCGTATGTCTGCCTACTCTTAAAAACGGATGTGCCCGAGATTTTATTCTCCACAGCTACACCAAGGTACTTTTTAAGCTCTAAATATGTTGAGAAACGTTCAATATCACCAATAGCGCCGATAAATGTACAGGCCATAGATTCACTCATGATAGGGAAGAACATAAGTATCTTTGTATAAGGATGAGGTTTATATCCTTTTTCTTTATCACCATAAAGCAGGGAAGCTATCTGTTTATCCATGCTTTTTATCGCTTCATCTATACGCAAAGCTTCTTCAATTAGCCACGTTTGCCGTTCAGCTAGGTGTGGAATGTTCAAGGATAATGTGTTGGGTAACAGTTCTGCCAAGGTCATAGAGGCTTTTGTAGCAGTAGTTTTTGCACCAATTGTTATTAGAGTTTGCCTAAGTTCATCCTGAGTTACCTTGGCCATTTCTTGCGCTGTAGGATACTTCAGAGCTAATTTGAGGACACTTAACGCACCTGTTTTTTTAAAAGCTCGTTTAAGTTCAGGATTGGTTACAGAAAATAATTGCTGGACGAACTATTCGCACCGAACGCATATCAGGGTGAAGGGTTTTGTGCCATCCCATATAGGCCATAATTCTAGCATCAATTTCATAGGATTTTTCATTAAGTCCTAGCTGCATGTTGCTCAAAAGTGGTAAAAGCCAATTATTGAACTAACGTTTCCCGTTAGCTGAGTCTATTACAATAGCATGGATGTTGATGTTTACTTATCGTTGTGTGGCTCAAGGAACCATTGATTGCTATATAGACCATACATAGGTCTTCCTGTAGGTTCGCCATTAGAATCTGTTTCTTGCATTACCCATGTAGGATAGTCAGGCAGATTATCTGTATAGCTAATGTTTAAGTCTGCCAAATACTTCTGACATACCAGCGTATGTATAGTACTTTAATAGCGTTGTTATTTCATTATGTGGCATGCCCCGTTCGGATAGCCCCTGAACAATTGATTCTTGATTTTGATCATAATAAGTAAGAGATTTCTTTAGAAATGCTAAGAATCGGAATTCTGCAAGTGAAGGATTATTTTCTTCAAGTTCTGATCTTGTCCATATAAGTGGATCTGGGCAACCTAAAGCAGTGAACTTCTCAACTAATTCATCAGCCTTAACCTTTATCTCTCCTTCAAGAGAACATACCACTCTTGAAACATATGGCTACACCTACCTCAATTCGATATTAAATATTGTTTTTAATGTTTTCAACTTTGGCTACATTATCCTGCCCTTTTCGTTGAGAAAACTACTGCCTGATCGTCCGGCCGAATGCCATTGTGTCCTAATTGAACTATCGTCTCCGTTAGTTGAGATTATAAGATTGGAGCTATCCTCCTCCCGTTAACGTAATGAGGCTGCCCGTTTTGTGATCTCAAACGGAGAACTTACAATGTCATCGTTTTTACTTTTCTTAATCTCGATTCTCATCATAATCCGACCAGCTACTGTTTACTATCGAGATACCATCCACGTTCCATATCCTATCCACTATTGAGCCTATTTCAAGGAACACAGCATCGCTCTTTTTATCCTTTAGATAACCAAAATGTAGATCAATATTGAGATCGATACCCTCCCAGATCTGCAACATGTTTTCATTCGCAAACCGCATAGCTATTGGCTCCGCCAGCAATGAACAACCAATTTCTCCTTGAACCAATTTCCCTATCAGAGATTCGTCATCGACATACATGATTTTTTGCGGAACCATATCCTGTTTCAGGAAGTAATCGATGGATTGTTTATAGAAGGGGCAACCTTGTGTTGTCCAAATCCACGGCTTTTCTGCAAAATACTCCAGGGACAACCTCTTCTTCGGCGGTACATCCCAACTGTTGGGATAGACCACAACCATCTTGAAGGAATGGAGTTTGATGGAGTATACGGACGGATGTGCAACATTCCCATAATAAAAACCTATGCTTATTTTCGCGCTGGTCAAATCCTGGGTGAAATCTTCACTTTTAGTATCGATAAAATGCAATTCTACCTGCGGCAGGCATTCCGAAATAAACCTGATCAATTTCTCTATTCGAAGAAGCTGCCCGTTTGTATTTAACCCGATCCGAATGGTGTCCGATTCTGCCTTCAAATCACTCGCTTTAAGATAGAAATCATCTAGGGAGGTGAGTATTTTCTGTGCTTCCAACAATATCTTCGAACCTTTTTCTGTAATAGTCATTCCTTTGGAAGTTCGATAAAAGAGAGGAAAACCAACTTCTTTCTCCAAGGCTTTGATGTGTGCACTTGCAGCCGGCTGACTTGTGTTAAGATGCGCTGCCGCTTCGGTCAAATTGCCAGTACGGGCAATTTCTATAAAGGTTTTCAATTGATACAGCTCCAACTATCCTAGACCTCCTCAGATGCATTTGCATGAATCATTCCGTTTTCCCGATGGGTCCAATCAGAACTTGAAATTGGACGGTTTTAATCATGATGAGCTATAGTAATCCCAGACAAACTATATAAGGAGTATGCAATCGTGTCTATTTTCATTGCAATGTGCTTTTTTTCATTATCCATGTCGATCTCTCCAGGCCCTGTGAACATAACAATTCTTTCTTCTGGAGTCAATTATGGTTTTAAGCACTCATTACCTTTCGTATCCGGTTCAACAGTCGGGTTTACATTCTTGCTAACTGCTGTTGGTTTAGGGATATCCAATCTCGTGGCGCAAGTCCCTATATTCTATGAATTGCTAAGATATATAGGGACAGGATACATGAGTTATATTGGCTACAAAATTATGGTTTCACATACAGAAATCGAGTTAAAAGAGGAACAACTGCCACGTTTTCGTCACGGTTTTCTTATGCAGTGGCTTAATCCCAAAGCATGGATTGCATGTCTTTCCGGTGTTTCTGCCTTTGGTTCGAATACTTCCTATTCCATGCTTCTTGTCTTTGTGTGTATTTATTTTCTTATTTGTTATCTTTCACTTGCCTCCTGGGCCCTTTTAGGATCGAAATTACAATTTCTTATGAAAGTGAAGAACGGCATTAAGGTTTTTAATTTGGTGATGGGCGGATCATTGATTATTGTAGCAATTTTTCTTTTATTTTCGAACTATTAGGATTAAGAAGATCCGCTTGTTTTCTTACTCCGATTTCTCGAAGGTCTCGTCTCCCCATAACTTGACTCATTTGGCAATATGTAATTTCTGCACTTCTATATCACTATCCTGCCCGTTCGTATTATGAGATCAACCAGT
>NZ_ASSB01000155.1:0-1151 GCF_000520755.1 Paenibacillus sp. 1-18 | reverse complement strand
CTTTCATCCGTACACAAACCATTCCGTTGTCATCACAAAGGTCAATATCGAATTTCTGCTCGATATCCTCTGCTTTGCCACCATTGCTGTACCGGATGAACGCCCACATCTTCGAGGTGCATGTGCTGAAAATCTCCAGCTCTTGAAGTGCCAAAGGCAGGCGAGGCTTGTCATCCACTGTACCGGTTGTCAGCACGGCAGATGCCTTTAACGCAGAATTTATCAGCCCCGGATGCAGGATGAATCGGCTTTCCGTATCCGATGCCGGAGACGGTAAACAAAGCTTTGCCAGAATCTGCCCTTCTCCTGTATGCACGCTCTCTATCCCATAGCGGGTCAAATCATGACCGGCAGCTCCAGCTTTAAACCCTTCTGCTGCAAGGATATTTCTGCTGCACACCTTCTGTACCGCTTGTATATCTAGAGCCGGGGCTTTCGAAAGCTGGCAGGGTACGACTATTCCCTGGCTGTATACGAGCTGCTTGGCATCTGCCTTTTCCGGTTCATCACTATATATTTCATAAGCAATCTCTCCGTTTTCCTCCGGGAACAGGCCAATGTTCACCTGCACCGGCTGATTCCTCACAACGGCGGGCTGAGCCCAAACGATATCCTTTAGCCGTATTCCGGCCTGCTCCTCTCTCCATGCTCCCCCCCCATGCTCCACCGCAGCCCGGGCCATCTCAAGGTACGCTGCTCCAGGTACAATCCTCCTCCCGTTAGCCATATCGTTCTCCACGAAAAACTCCTTGCCCGTGAAGGTTGAAGTAAATCTCTGTTCCGAAAGGTCGGACGTATTCCGGTGCAGCAGAGGATGAATCACGGAGGTCTCCGCAGGGGCCACCCGGTTATTGCCGTTATTTTCACCGACTTTATCTACCCAATAGCGTTCTTTTGCAAAAGGGTAGGTGGGAAGGCTGACTTTTCTGCGTTTAGCCGAGCCATAGAGCTTGTCCCAGTCGATCATTACTCCCTTGACCCATAAATCTAAAAGCTTCGGATATTTCCCTTTGATCATCCATGAATCTATTGCTTTTTGCATATCTTCATCCGCTGCAAAAATAGCTGAGGTTCCCTTATTCTGTTTAATTTTCCCGCGGAATACATGATCAATCCCATCCTGTCCTGCCGCAAAGCCCCGCAGTTTTTCC
>NZ_ASSB01000154.1:0-746 GCF_000520755.1 Paenibacillus sp. 1-18 | reverse complement strand
TTTCCCCGCTTCCCGATTCAAGCAGTATTGTCGGAGAGCCGGTACCAAGCTTGCGAATATGGAGGCGATAGCCTCCGGCGTCGACCATTTTCCCCAAAGGAGGATATTGCGATTTATCCTGTTTAGAAGCAATCCATTCATACACAAATCCAGAGATAACGACAAGCAGTAAGCAAGAGATGACAAAAAACACAATTCTTATCCATGTTCGCCTACGTTGCTTCATTATTAAATCTACTCCTCTATACTATGAATGAATCCTCAGCTAATTTTTTATAAAACAAAACTGCTTACGTGTGGTTTTCTCATATCATTTTTACCCATCCTTTCTTTATCAAATCATCAATATTAAAGAAAAATAAGATCTAGCACTTCAACTGTAATGAGAGATGCGGTATTTCGGGGCGTAAAACAATTTCGAAAAAAAGCTTGCATTTAAATATTCAGTATGATATATTCTAATTCCGGCCAGGAAATACAATATTGTGAGTGAGAGTTACAAAAAGATTTTAAAAAAAAGCTTGCAAGATTGGTTCGGACATGATATGATATAAGAGTTGATGAGGCGAAGAGCTGAGTTAACGAACAAAGAAGTGTTTGATCTTTGAAAACTGAACAACGAGTGAGTACGGATTTTACTTGTAAAATCCAACGCTGAGATTTTGATACATGCCGTTAGGCTGTATGAAATGGAAGCGAAATCGAGATATTTTTATCTCGTCAGTTTCAAAATGAGCGAATCGCTC
>NZ_ASSB01000153.1:0-364 GCF_000520755.1 Paenibacillus sp. 1-18 | reverse complement strand
AGTATTAGACGCCCATGCCGCTAACGCAGCACCATCAGATGATGAAAATGGTAGGCATGCGATATAATTTACTTACGGCTGGCGAAGGCAGGTCGGCAGTCAATGGTGCTTCGAGCCCGAGTATTAGACTGACCCTAACGACCAGGTGCACCACAGATTGTTGCTCCGAATTTGGAAGCACGCAGGATAGAATAACCATATGTGGTTGTTGCACCAGCCCCTTCAATCTTGCTGCCGTAAGGAGAAGGCCACGAATGGACGTTGTTTACAGTCATGTGTGCGGGCTTGACGTTCATAAAAAGAACATCGTTGCCTGCACCATCACGCCTGAAGGTAAAGAAATCCGTACGTTTGGCACGATGAC
>NZ_ASSB01000152.1:0-302 GCF_000520755.1 Paenibacillus sp. 1-18 | reverse complement strand
GCTACAAGCTGGACATGAAACATTTGTTCAAGTATCTGACTATAGCTGAACTCAGCCCGCATGCGCAAATCGTCGGCCACATCGTTGATCAAGGGGAAGTGACGGGTGCAACGCCGCTGCTCCCGATCCAGCACTGGTTCTTTGAACAGACGCCTGTTGATCCGCATCACTATAACCATTCGGTCATGCTGTATCGAGCGGAAGGCTTTGAACAGACAGCGCTGCGTCAAACGCTGGCCAAAATCGCCGA
Source organism: Paenibacillus sp. 1-18 (assembly GCF_000520755.1). NCBI lineage: Bacteria > Bacillati > Bacillota > Bacilli > Caryophanales > Paenibacillaceae > Paenibacillus > Paenibacillus sp. 1-18. The sequence continues at coordinate 52 of NZ_ASSB01000152.1, read as the reverse complement.
GCATCACGATGCACTGCGGCTGGTGTTCCGCCAGACGGAACACGGATATGAG
>NZ_ASSB01000151.1:0-6701 GCF_000520755.1 Paenibacillus sp. 1-18 | reverse complement strand
TTCTAAGCAGCCTTTATGTTTTTACCAGTGATGTTGTTAAATCCGGAGAAGAGGAAGTTATAAAAGAATTGGCCTTACTATTAGAAAAAGTGAGTAATTTCGCTAAGACTGAGCAGCTTAATGCCTGGATTGAACGCTCAAAACACCTTATACAACATCCAAGGGACTATAATTATGATTATTGGGGCCTAGGATCTAAGTACGTTGATAAATATTTGTATCCTTTTTTACAGTTTAATATTCACGTTATAATGGTTCTGTTTAAGTGTACTTAGGTGAGTAGAGGCAGGGGGTTGACGGGACCACTTAGTAGGTAAAACAATAAGACATCTCGTTGGAATGGTGGAGGGAAACCTTTATGTATAAACAATTTCGAAAAAATCCTTTATGGTTTAATATACTAGCTCTTACCACAGCAGTAATCGAATTTAGCAGCATATTTTTTGTGAGCAATGCCTATTGCCGAAGTGGTGCCCAATTCACTATGGCTATCTTTTGCTGTGCTTATGGAATTAGAGAGCGGAAGAATAACTCTAGAATTTCCATTGCCTTTTTTACTCTAGCAGCTCTTTTCGTTTTTGTATCATTGCAAACTTTGGGTACCTACTAGTCGTTTCCTGTTTCTGTAATGATTTTTATGAACAGCAAATACAACGCAGATACCTATCTGCGTTGTATTTGCTGGTTTACTCGTTTATCGGCATCTTGATTCTTGCGGCGCTCGCTGCAATGGTCCGAATCTTAGCCAGCACGGCATCGTCGAGTTTAACATCCACGGCCGGCAGCGACTTCTGGATATGTTCAGGCTTGCGGACGCCAACGAGCGCGCTCGTTAAAGCCGGATGAGCCAGGACGTAAGCGAGGGCCAGTTGGGCGACTGTAATGCCGAGGTCCGCCGCCACTTCTTTGAGCTGCCCGACTACCGCGATATTTTGCTTGAAGCCTTCTCCGGAATGGGATGGGGACTTGGAGCGCCAATCCTGTTTGTCAAATCGGGTGTCCGCGTTGTAGTTTCCGGAGAGTAGACCCGAGGCTAGCGGGCTATAGGCAATCACGCCGATGCCCTGTTTCTGGCTGTAGGGGAGGAGTTCCTTCTCCGCATCCGCGGCCAGAATGGAGTAGGGCGGCTGTAAGGAATCTACGTGCCGGATCTTCAAGGCCTCTTCCAGCAGCGCAACTGGAAAATTGCTGACTCCGACATAGCGGATTTTACCGTCCTGCAGCAGTTTTTCAAGGGCGCGTATCGTTTCCTCTACCGACGCTTTGGCGTCCGTATCCGGCCAGTGCATTTGATACAGGTCAATATAGTCGGTGCCGAGACGGCGCAGGGAAGCCTCGACCTCGCGAAGGATCGACGCATAGGTGCCGTTGCGCGAGACATTGCCCTGTTCATCCCAAACGAGGCCGAATTTGGTGGCGATGACCGCTTTATCGCGGTCGCCTTTCAGTGCTTTGCCGATCACTTCTTCGGAGTGGCCCAAGCCGTAAACTGCAGCCGTATCGAAGAAATTAATCCCTGCATCCAGCGCCGCGCGGATGCTGTTATGCGATAGCCGATCTTCCTGATTACCCCAGGTGTAATTCCAATTTCCTCCGCCGATGGCCCAAGCGCCGAAGCCGATCACCGAAATAACTGGTCCGTTTTTTCCTAATTTCCGATATTGCATCTTACATCTCTCCTTGAGTTCTTTTGTTTCTGCGCAGTATGGCGTTTGCTATGTTATGATTATGGCACGGGTGTCAAAGGGATAACGAGGAGCTTATTTATCATAGGTGTAATAACACCAGTTAGAATGGAACGGCATTTCCCAAATTAACCGGGGATTACTTTACGGTAAAGGAGTTGATTAAACCTGAGCAAGAACAGTCGTCGAGTTGAGCTAGGGGATTTTTTAAGAACGCGAAGAGAGCGGCTTGACCCGCAGGAATACGGCTTTCCCGCAGGAGGAAGACGAAGAACTACTGGGTTAAGAAGAGAGGAGCTCGCACAGGTTGCTGGCGTCGGTGTTTCTTGGTACACCTGGCTGGAACAAGGGCGCGATATTAACGTTTCGCCGCAGGTGCTGGACAGCATAGCCCGGGCGCTGCAGCTGGACTGGGTGGAGCGCAGACATATGTTCGATCTTGCAATAGATCCGGCCGCCCGCGAGCTTCCAAACCAGGGACCGACGTATGATCCCGTACTACAAGGCATATTGGATTCCTGGGGATGGTGCCCTGCATACGCCGTGGACCGCAGGTGGAACTATGTGGCCTGGAACGAAGCTGCAAGCGAGGTGTTTGCCGATTATGGGAAGCTTACCGGACGGGATCGCAATTTGGTCTGGTACCTGTTCACTCATCCTTCACAGCGCCAGCTTCTCGTGCATTGGGAGAGGGAAGCGCGGAAATGTCTGGCTTTGTTTCGGGCGAGCAGTGATCAGTTTGCGGATGATCCGTGGTTCAGGGAATTCAGCCACGAATTAAGCGAAGCCAGTCCGGAATTTAGGGAATGGTGGCCGCTGCACGATATCCGGATCGCGCATACCGGCCATAAAGAGCTGAATCATCCTGTTGCAGGAAAACTGTCCCTGCGACCGACGACACTAATGCCGGCCGAGTTTCCCGAGCTGAAAATTTTATTGTATATACCACTTCCTCAGGAGAATACGGCGGAGAAGCTTCAGCGGCTCGCTCCGTCCGGACGGTGGTCAGGAGCGCTGGAGCTTCAACTTGATCCGGCAAAATCATAAATGGAGTGAAAGATAATCCGAAGGTTCCGAATTAACTTGATCTAAGTTGGTCGGGCCTTCTTTTGCTCCCGGAACCGATTAACCCGAATCACTCAAAATGAACGGATTCCCCTGCATAGAAAAAGGTCTTAGTTTGTTCAACTATACCAGCTAATAGCTTGTCAACATTTCCAGCAAAACAATTTAGAAACCTTATGGTATAGTGAAAAATAAGCATGCCAAACACCCTTCCAATTCGAGTTGAATTGGAAGGTTATACCATTAACTTTTTGTTATGTCGGACGGAATGATTTCTTACTTTTTAAAATGGCATACAGCCAATGAACAGCTTATTTGCACATGCCACTAGAGCAACTTTGTGAGGCTTTCCTTCGGCTCTTTTGCGGTCGTAAAAATCTTTAATCCGAGTGTTGCGAGAACGGATCAACCCACACTGCACGGCCATAACTAGGACATATCGAAGCTGTCGGGAACCGCGTTTGGTGATTCGATTTCGAGTTGCTGTGAACTTACCTGAAGCAAAAACACTGGGGTCAATGCCAGCAAACGCGACCAGTTTCGACAAAATTGTTGCAGCAATTTTATGGCCAATACCGGGAATAGACTGGATTAAATCATACTCTTCGATCTCTTTAGCCAGGGCATCTATGTTCTGTTCTAACTCAGCAAGATGCTCCTGGTACTGAAGAATACGGGCGATCAGGATCTTTAGATTAATCAAGTGGCTTGAGTACATCGTTTGCTGAAAGGGATTTTGTTTTGCTGCATCGAGCAATCGTTGAAACTCGTAATAAAAATAAGTTTACAGAGGGGGAAATGGTCATGCCAGACCTAATACAGCATGTACTCGAAGACATGAACAAGCAGCTCGATCGAATTATAAAGAGCATAAACCCGCTTGATGATGATTTGATTTGGAAGAAAATGAAGGATTCCATGAACAGCATCGGTAATCTTTGCTTACATTTAGCAGGTAACGAATATCAGAACCTCATAAGTGCAATCGGAAACAAACCATTCATTCGGGAACGTACTCGAGAATTTAATTCTGAAGGTGGCATATCGAAAGGTGAGTTGATTAGCGTTCTTATGAGGACACGATCCGAATCGGTAAGTATATTATCAGTTTTGTCTGATGAGGATTTAAAAAGAGAAGTTACAATCCGCTATGACCACGAGGATTGGAACAGAATGCTTCGGGTTAGCGCTTCAGAGGATGAAACCTATGAAGCGAGAGAAATTAGCCAGCTTCTTGTTCAGGTTGCGGCACACTACGGATATCATGCAGGGCAAATTGTGTTACTCTCCAAAATACTGAAAGATGCGAATGAACACATTACAGGCCAGTATCATTGATGATTCATTCTACAGGAATTCTAACGGGAAACGATAGTTGAGGAGCTTACTTTGCGGTAGTTCCTTATTCTTTTGTTAACTTAACGGGCAGATTTGCTCAATCATCGGGCATTATCGGACTATATTTATGGGGAGCGATGGTGCGGCTAATCCGAGTCGTTATGCAAAAGAAGATAATAATTGGTTGAATTTATCGCGCTCCTCTAAAAAAGCGCAATGGCCGCTGTATTGGAACGGAACTAGCTTCGAATTTTTGATCAGCTTATTTGTTTCCTCAGCTTGGGTAAACGGAACGACTTTATCATGAATTCCGTGAATAATTAATGTGGGTACATTGATCTGACCGAGATCATTGTAAACATTTTCATCTCTAAGCGTGACCATAATGGCGGAAGTCGCCCAATTTGCCGCTTGTAATCCCATTAAAACGAACCAATCGGATTTCGGTTCGGAAATATACTGAAAGAAAAAAATTCCCGTTTGGTCTTGCAGCATTTGCGGTCGGTCATGATTTGTATCTTCGATAATTTTATTTGTAAATTCTTTTGGAACGCTAGATGGAGAGGCAGCGTCGATCAGGACGAGTTTAGATATCCCATACCCTTTGTAACGAGCCATATAACGAATCGAGATCGCGCCTCCTGTAGAGTGTCCTGCCAGTGTTATGTTTCTTAACTGTAACGTCTCGATGACCATGCGGACATCATCTGCTAATCTATCGAAACTGTAACCGCTAAAAGGTTTATCCGAATTGCCATATCCCCTCCAGTCCATTCCGATACAACGATATCCAAGCGTTGGAAGGAAGTTGAACTGATATTCGAACTGGTTATGGTTTAGCGGCCATCCATGAATAAAAAGTATCGTTTTATTTCCCTTCGGATTGATGTCCTCTATAAATACGTTGACGCCCGGTTCGACAGTTACAAAGTATCCCAAGTATATCGCCTCATTTTTTTAAAATGTACTTCCCCATTAAGATATTCGCCCTAGGCAAGGTGAATGCCTAATTTCGGCGTCAAATTGGGTTTAGATAGTACGTAGAGATTTCTGAGGAATAGCTTGAGTGAAACAATTTCTTCAGATCATTGAGCTAACGGGAAACGTTATAAAACACGAAGGCAGCCGAGACCTACTCGACAATAGATTCTAGAGCTTCTATTGCAATGGCCTTGGCTGCTTCGTTACCTTGCTCTGAGCTCCCCGCAATAGTTTGCAGTGCTTTCTGGGCGATCTCCAGCTGTGCGGTCAAACGGTCAACCATTTTGGCGAGATCAATGGTAAAGTCGTCTGTTAACTCGCCATTGCCTATTAAGACGACAGCAGTAAATTCAAATTTATTCTTCACCCTTTATTCACTCCTTCAGCTTGATTTCATTGCTGGTGTAATCGGCGACAGTAGACGCTGTCCGAAACCCGGCGCAATTCCCACAATAGGTGAATATTAAAATCATAGTCTACCAAACGCTATTTTGTAAATGCCTTACCCATCCTCACGAACGCGGCATCCGCTGTTACGCTAACGGGAAACGTTAGTGGAATAACCAGGGAGCAGATTGCCGTTGCAGCTGTTCCCTAGTTTTCATTGAAGTAACGGGCAGGTTAATTGAAATCGCACTCAAAGAGGGAAAATGCTGAGTTGGACACCGCCGGAAATTCCGGTCAATTGAACGTTATCAGCTGTTTCTAAATACCTCCTCAAGCATATTTAAATAACCCCTCTTAATAGTCTTCTTATCTTTCAGCTTTAATAATAATTGATAAAAACCTTTTCTATAATCGGAATGGTAGGAGATGTTCGCCTTTTCCATCATTGTTGCAAATCGTTTTTCAAACTGTGGCGCATCACGCATCATATACTTGAAGTTCATCACCCATAGCTTCATCAGATGAATCCATTGATCATTTTCAAACAGTTTTTTGTCATAGACCAAATTCTTATCACTGTTTAGGATACCGATATCATAAAATGTAAAAGGATTGTCTCCTCCAATAAATGTGGATACTAAAAATTTATCAGGCAACAGGCTGTTTGCAAAATCATACCACGCCGGTTGGAACTTCGCTTTTACACTTTCGGTCACTTCGTACAATGCGATATGCGGAGTAATATCTTTAATTGTTAGCAATAAATCTACATCCGAGTAAGCGTCTGAGGTTTGTTCAACACGACTTCCAATTACATCTATCCGGGTTATAAAATCCAACCCATTTAAATGGTCTATTAACTGTTCGGTCAAACCTTCACTAGTCGACGTTCCCATTATATCCCCTCCGCTAAACTCCTGTTTGTCTTGCCTGCGTTAATATATAAATATTGCTAATATAACATACCAATCTTTGCTTGTGGTAGATTTAGTGATTGTATCCGTTGAGGTGCAGATCTATAAAGTTAGATTTCGCACAAGAGAGGATGAATATATGGAAGGTGTTCATTTGTCCACAAGATTGAACTAACGGCAGCCTAGGGCTTTATTTTCTTTGAATAACTAGTCGTCATGACAAAATAGCAGGCTGAACCAAGCTTCTCCATTGCTGGATGACAACTTGGTTCAGCCTGCTTGTTTTTTCGGGACAATCGAGGGAGTCTCCTTATGGGCAACCTCCCCCTAA
>NZ_ASSB01000150.1:0-6482 GCF_000520755.1 Paenibacillus sp. 1-18 | reverse complement strand
GCCCCCGCCACTGCCTCTTTTTGCTTACGATACGGCAGGATGGGTCATTTATCTTCGCAGCTTCAGCAAATATATCGCTCCCGGCCTCGGCATCGCCATCGTTGCTTGCAGCCCTTCCATCATGAACTACCTGATAAAAGCCAAATTGTTGTCGGACAGCGGGACGCCTTTGGTGAATCAGAAAATTTTTCTGCATTATTTTTTCTCCGAGCGGCTGCAGCAGCATATGGAGAAGCTTCGCATTGCGCTTGCGGTCCGCAAGGATATCGTAGAACAGGAATTGTCCGCTACCGACTGGCAGTGGAACTCCCCTGCAGGCGGATTCAACTTATGGGTGAAGCTTCCGGATACGGTGGAGATTGAACGTTTACTCAGTACATGCATCAAGCAATCAATCACCTTTGTGCCCGGAGCGATTTGCGATCCGCTCAAGGAGTACAAATCATGGATACGCCTCAGCTATTCCTATCTGAATGAGCAGCTATTGAGAGAAGGCATCCAGAGGCTTGTCGAATTGGCAGACGGGGTTTGAAAGGATGAAAAAATACCACTTCCGGCCTCGCGTTTGCCCAAATTGTACCTGCAAACTGCCAATTGGATAACAGCGTAGCAAAAAGAGCGAGCACTCGTGGAAAAATGACCGCGAACCTCGCTCTTGCTTTTGCTATATCGATGGCTATTTTGTAACCATGACCGCAGTCGATGGTCTCACGCACTTCTATCATTTTTTATCCAAATACTTTAGGAGCCCCAGCTCAAATCCGGGAATATCGGCTACACGCGTTTCGATTCGATGCCTGTGTTCACGATCGTCAGAGCAGACCACTTCGATTTCCACAAACGGAGTTTCAAGAGATTCCGCCATGTTTCGCCAAGCTTGGCGCGTTAGTTGGATGGGATTGTCCGTATCTGCTACTACGTCGAGGCCCAACCGGAGTCTGCGATGCAATAGCATAACTTACGATGTAACCCGCAGGTACATCAACCCACGTTCCAGTGGCCCGAATAGCCTGTTCCACGACATCGGTCCGGAGATACGTTGCCTGTAACTCTCTAGCCAAAGCTGATGATAACGTGGACTTCCCGGTGCCTGGCAACCCGCTAAATATATAGAGCATTAGACTCGCCTCCTTACAAAACGCATAACTACCCGGTAACGCAGTGAAGTTGCCATTCATATTATTTTAAAAGAGGGCTACGAAAGCTCTCTTACATAAGTGATGTAATCGACGTTGACGGGCTCGCCGCCTGCGGAACGTAGAATTGTGTTGATTTGGCCGCGATGATATTGTCCATGCAGCGCTAGATGCGTCAATATGTCACGAACAGACGTGGCATAAGATGCCCCGGTTTGATTCTTATAAGCGATGACATCCTCCAAATTTCCGTTCGTCTCAATAACAGAGAGATACGCTGAAAAGTTTGCATTGTTTTCATCGACCAATCGGCTACAATCCGATAGATCGGCATCGGGCCATAAAGGAATATGCGAGCTGTCTTTCCCCGACAATCGAGTAAACCATGTTTTCTCGGAATGTAAAATGTGGGCAAATAACCGCACCACCTGTTCGTTATCGGCTTGTGTACGCAGATGCTCGAGAATCCGTTCGTTTGCCCAATGCAACTGCTTAAACATGTTCCGGATCGTATGCATGCATATCGCCTCCATTATTTTTAATTATGCTATGTTAAACCTTACTGTTGATTCTAAACATAAAGATAACCGCCTTCTGAGGGGGGCGGTTAGTTGAGCTAACGTCTCCGTTTCAATTGTCGTTATCCGCCTTAGCTTTTTTTTATATATCAAAATGATAATAAAGATTACGCTGAAACATACAATCAACGACTTAGCTCGAACTGCAAAATCACTGGTTAGAGAAATAATAATACTAAGCAAACATAATCCAATATTCTCCTTCAACCATGCAGTAGTCCTTTTCACAAAGATTCGATAAACCAATATAGCGTATATTATTTGAATTAATTTATTTTACCATATTCATGAAGAACTCGAAAAACCGACGACCATCCGATGCACCTGTACGGTCACTTGTTTCAAGTACTAAGCAAGAACGGGAAAACCTCTTGTAGGATCTCCAATCATCAAGGATTCGTTGAACTTGAAGCCGGATGAAGAATACGTTGTCGAATTCGAAGCAAACAAGAAGGAATTGGATGTTCCATTGTCATGATCTGCATCACGCCTCTGCCGATATGGTTCCGGAATTAAAATATACAGAATATAAAACTAACTTTGTTGCAGATCCGAACGCCGGAAATAAGCCAGAATAGAAGCAGACTTGATATGAGCGTTTATGATTTTGTTGGAGCAAAAAAATGATGTTTAGTGCAGAGACAGTTGATCCTGTTTGCGATCAACCGCCTTCTGCTGTTTATCCATTACTCTCCGGGCTTTGTTGTCATTAGGCCATACAGTTTCGTGTGCCGCGGGAACTTGTCTGTAAACGGTACAAGGGAACTCCCTACCTTCATCAGACCATTCCCAGCATCTGCATTCGTGATATATGAAAGTTGCAGCTCCGAAATATTGAGCAGTTCGGCAAGCTCCATCCGGTCGGTGCTGGCCTGGTTCAGCATGACGATGAATTCGCTGTTTGCAAGCATGGTCCGGGCCGTGTGGCTTTGCAACAGATCGTCCACATTTTGCGTAATGCCCGTACAAAAAGCGCCATACTTTCGGACGCGCTTCCAAAGCGTGAACAGAAAGTTGGCGCTATATTCGTGCTGGAACAGAAGGTAGATTTCATCAATAATGATAAACGTATTTTTGCCTCTGGCGCGATTTTGCGTAATCCGATTCAAGATGTTGTCGAGTACGACTAGCATGCCGATGGGAAGAAGCTGCTTGCCCAAGTCGAGAATATCGTAGCATATGAGCCGATTGTGGACGTTTACGTTGGTCAATTGAACGAACGTATTCAGACTACCGGAAGTAAATAATTCAATGGCCAGCGCGATGTCCTGCGCCTCCGGTTCTGCTTGCTTGAGCAGTTCCGCGCGAAAATCCTGCAATGTCGGTGGCTGTCCCTTATAGTTGCTCCGCAAATACTTGCGGTACACAGCGGCGGTACAGCGATCGATGAGCGACTTTTCCTTCGCGCCAAGCTGATTTCCGCCGATCAACTGCTCGCACAACGACAGGACGAATTCCGATTTAAGAATGATCGGATTGGCTCCGTCGCCATAACGATCCTCTTCTACCTGATATATAGTTATCTTGTTTCTGCAATAAGCTACTAGTGTTATTATAAAAGTCGATATAATACTTCTCCAAGGATTCTAGTTCTTCTAATTGTTCTATAGAAATATAATCTGCTCTCAATATTGACTCAAAAGCAGTCTTCACCTTTTGTTTCTGTTTAGCATCCATATTCTATACCTCTTTTTATTAGATTATAAAATTAAAAGTCATTTTACACGACTGTCTTTAAAAAATACAATTAAGCTCTGTATCAATTTGTTTCCTTTTTCAGTTAATGTTTTATCTCTCGCAAGCCACACCATCATGATCTCTATCTAATTTAGGCCTGTACCCAGGCTGTCCCTCATAGAGCGGAGCAGCTCCATCAGCTTTCGCTTCAGAGCAATTCTTATAGAAGACATACTCTGTTGACTCTGTCGGTTCAGGGACAGGCTTAACAACTTCTTTTTTTGGTGCAGACGGTTTATCATGTGACGATGAGCTGTTGTGCTTATTCTCACTCTTCGCTGTAGCTGTGGGTTTCTTCGCCACTTGCTCATGGAATCCGGAAACCCTTGTCCCATCTGCCTCGGCGAATGCCGAGAGGCTATTGTATTTCTAGGGAGGCTTACACGCAATATCGCGCTGGATAAACATGGTTATAATACAGCGAAAAAGCGTAATCGTGAATTTGAAGTCATGCTAACCGAATTGGAGGGATGTTTGGCTTCCCCCCGTACTGTAGAGAGAGTATGAAGCGGGTGAACTAGCAAATTTGATAAGTCAATTTCTATATGACACAGAAGTACGTGCAAGAAATATATTTATTCGGAGGTATTGGTACTCCGATTCCATCGAGGACCTTGCCATGAGGTTTAATATGAGCAGTAGTAAAGTGAATTCCATATTATTTAGAACAAGAAAAAATCTGAGAGCTTATCTGGGCAAAAGGGGGGTTACCTGTGAAAAGTGAAGAGTTGTTTAGGGAGATCGGATTCATTGATGATCATTTGATTGAGGCAGCCGGGAACTGTGAAAAAGTGAAAGGAAAAAGAGGAATTTCGAAAAAGTGGATTGCCGCCTTGGTTGCATGTCTTGTTTTATATAGTTCTACCTCGACGGCTTTATTAGCCATGGAATATTATAAACATCAAAATAAAGAGCTGTACATTCGATATTTAACGGCAGAAGACATAAAGTTAGAGCCTTCTGAGGAGTATGATGCAGAAAAATTTCTACGAGCTCTAAAAAGTGATAATGACGAGCATGTCTATATTGCCATTAACAGGTTAGTAGAATGCTTTAATGATCCAAAATTAAGAATAAAAGCGTTAAACGAGCTGAAGCCGTTTGTAGCAAATGATAATAAAAAAATTGCTGATGCGGCTGCTTTCACCATCGATGTTCTTTCGAAAAGTTATCAAAGCCCCAATATATATAAATTGGCAAACGGCAGTATGATATTTACGTTGTTTAACCATTACTCGGATTATGGGAGCCAAAATGTATTATGGAGAATAAAAGACAACGTGCTTAAAGCGTATCTAAGTTTTTCAGAACCATCCATGTATATTAAAGAACTTATCCCTTCACCGGATCGAAAGCTGGTCGCTGTAGTCACCTGTTCGAATAAAAGTGAATTCATTGAAATTATAAATGTTGAAGAAGGTAGAGTCAGCCCAGAATTAGTTGAATCGGCAAGAGTCAAATTTGGTGCACAAAACCGTTTAGATACATGGATCGTTTCTGATCATGAGAATTATAGTTTTACAAATAACATAGAATGGAAGGACAACGATACGTTGGAGTTTGAGGGTTCCCTTGCCTATCAGGATACGGAGATTATCAAGAATGTTATAGTAGCCTATGAATTCAGTAAAAAGGATATTGAAGTGACCGAGCTTAACCAAGTTAAAAGATGATTGTAAGCCTGGGGTTTATGCAGCTTCTGCACAAGAGATTGACGAGATGATCGGCGTTTTTATCGATGATAAAATGAAGCCCCTTCCTAAAAGAGCCTATAGCATCAAAATGATTGATAAGCTCCCTTTCTTATACAACTTATTTCCTTATGAGGAGGTTTTTACTTGAAGAACACAGGTATGACAAGACCCATAGACTCTCTGGGACGGATTGTAATCCCGAAAGAAATGCGAGTGGCCATGGATTATGATATAGGTGACTCAGTAGAATTTTTCTTAGATCATGACAGTGGAATCTTAGGTATTAGAAAATATATGGGTACTACATGTAAGATGTGCGGATCAACTGAGAATCTTTCCTATTTCAAGGATTCATTTATTTGTGAATCCTGTATTCGTGAAATGAAAGAAAAACCCTGCCTTGTTCAAACTCAAAAACAGCTACCACCAGAACGCGCCTTTAATCTACTTAATATTAGACAGCCACGGCAATCAAAACAAGAGCAACTCGATAAACTCGAACAGCTTATACAAAAACAACCTGATTCTACTCAATTTGAGTATGCAAGGTTACTTGGCGTAGCACAAAGCCGTATTTCACAACTCATGAAAATCCTAAGGGAAGCAAAAGGCACTGCAAAAATAAATATGTAGGATATATTGTGTCTCATAATATGGAGATAATAAGAGACTGTAAAATAATTTGTGTAAACTCCTAAACCAAGCTACTCTAGTAGTAGACACCGAGAGGCAGGAGAACACAGATGGGATTGTTTACGAAAGAACAATTAAAAAGCTTTATTCAAGAGAACGATATCAAGACCGCAGGAGATATTCAGAATGCGCTGAAGAACCTGTTTGCGGATTACGCTTCAGAGAATTCATGGAAGCGGAACTGGATGCCCATCTGGGCTACGCCAAACACGATACGAAGAATAAGAAGACGAGCAATAGCCGCAACGGGAAATCAGCTGCCAAGACGGTTTCTACGGAGCTGGGCGACATTCAGCTCCGTACGCCGAACGAGCCTGTAAGATTTGTAGAACAACTGAGGAGTTATCTTATTTGAGTAATCGAGGATGTTTTATTTGTTTGGATTGTATAAAAGGACTTAAGTCACCAGCTCCTAAAGCTAGTGTAACTGAATCATTCATTACGCCTAGCAGCTCACAAAAGGTTTATGCTGAAATTTTAGAAATCTCTCAAGGCCGTGTATCCCAACTTAAAAGAAAATTATGAAATGTAGCAACGTATGATGATTTCACGGTTATACAGATCCATAATCGGAGACAGATATATCTTTTGTCTAAACAAGTGGAATTCCGTTACATCAGTAACCCATTTCTCATTAGGTGCCA
>NZ_ASSB01000149.1:0-17086 GCF_000520755.1 Paenibacillus sp. 1-18 | reverse complement strand
TTTTTTCAAAGTGTCCATCTTTCGGGTCACAGTTCATTTATTCGTGGGACTCTCTTTTTTTGATATTCTATTCTTTTAAAAAAGCTTTGTGGGATTCTCACGTTTCAAGGCTTAGTCCGTCTACTCTACCATCTGCGTCGTTCGTCACCTCTCAGGGGAAAGTCGCTTAAATCTCCGAGTTGGTCATGTGCAGCTTTGTAAATTCGGATGATAGCTTGTACCTTGTTAAAATCACTGTCTTCCGGACCGAATCCTTCCATATACATTTTTTGAATGATGTTCTGGAAAAAATCCATACGCTCGCGGATAGAATCCAGCTCGATGTGCAGCACATCTTCAAAGCTGTGCGTCTCCGCAAATTCAGACAGCTCATCGGGCTCCTGTTCTTGATACCGCTCTCCTCGTACTGGTATGTCTGGATTGAGATCAATAGAGGTACGCAGGGCCGACAATAAAATATTTTCCCGCGCCAGCATGACGTGAAAATCTTTGTTCTTAAACAGCTCCGCAACGATCAAACGACACATTTCCCTGTTCTGCAACAGAATCCCGTCAAAAGGATGCAGCGTCCATATACCGTAATTAAAAAACAAATTGAAATTAAAGCTGCTGCTTCCATACTGATACACAATATTGATTTTCGATTCGTCGATGATTTCAAATGAAAATTCCAGCATGCATTCTCCTTTGGGATTCCAATATTTAACTCTATCCTATCAGAAAATGCATGCTTTTCAATAAAAAATTTTATTTCACAGAATCATTTAATTCCATAATAGAATCGGCTTTTTCGCTACTGGCAGCCACGAGTAAATAGACAATCACACACACCAAAATTAAGGACATCATACGCTCGCTCTCTCCTTTGGAATTCGCTTTTTTAAGAGTTTATGCACGAGAATGCTTTGTATGTTCATCATGTCCTTTATTGGCCACTGTCAAACCAAAAAAGACGCCTTCGGGGTCACCCGAGCGCCTTTTCAATAGACTATATATAAGTTAAACATGGGAAGCGTTCAGCTTCTATAGATCCATTATTCTGCATTTGTAAATTAGTTCAGAAACGAGCTTAAACCGTCGGATGAATCGTTATCCTTCAGCGTTGTGGACTGTTCTTTCCCTTCGATCCCCAAACGTTGGCTTAGGTTAGCGTTGATTGCCGTCATTTTGCTCATATAGTCCTGGCAGCTTTCAATAATTCGACGGTTGGATTTTTCCGATAGATCCAGAGCAGCTACCAAATCGCCAATCGCCTGATTCACAGCCTCCAGCGACATCGAAGGCTTGCTAAGCAAATCCGTCGTTCTCTCGGTCGTCGTTTTGAGAAGCTTGGCATTTTCTTTGAATTGATCCTCAATGGTGCGATTGGTCGCATCGACGGCTGAAATGATTTTGTCCTGATCGGCCAGCGCCATCGCGATCATAGCCGATACGGTGATCAGATTCGATGTTTTATCAATCGCATTATTTACAGAGTCAATCAGCTTATCATTATTATCATTAATAATATCCGTTGCCGCAATCGCCTGATTATACAACAAAATCATTTCAGTCATCGACTGCGTGCGTGTAACCACCTTACGCAATCCACGCTCCAGATGAGACCTCCGATTTTCATTCTCCGGCTTGGCAATCTCCGTCTCGAACAGCTCTTTTAAGCGATTGCCAAAGGCAATCTTCGTCTGCAAATTGTAGATTTCTTCAATGGAAGCCCTTTTCAGCTGTCTCATGCTGACAATGTTTTCTTCCAGATTGTCCTTGCCATCTCTCAAGGCAGTAATGATTTTCTCGATGTTTGTTTTAACCGACTGATACTTGTAAATATAGTTTTTCAGCGGGCTCTTGCGTAGAAGCTTGCCAAAAAAGCTCACATCTTTACTCTGCTGGAGTGCTTCACATTCATCGCGCAGCTTTAAAATCATGTTCGATACCTCGGCCCGATCACCGGACATGAGATCGTTCACCGGACGATCCAGCATTTTAAGAGTCTGTCCCGCACGCTCCTGCGTTTTAACTCCCAGCTTACCGATGTCATCCATTAAGGTATCCAGGCTCATGACATCGCTTTGTGCTACCTTCTGAATCAGCTGTGAAGCCTCCTCGGTCACCTTTTGTTCATCTTCTGTTTTCAATTCAGCCCATGGGGTGGCCATAACGTTACCTCCTAACTTAAACCATAACTATGATTCAAAGACCAATTAACTTTAAAAAACAGCTTACAATTCGGAACTGCTATACCGCTGGTGAATCAGCTCGGCTTTGCTCTGCAATTCCATCAGATCCTTATGCTCCACCGTGGATACAATCACTGATATTTTGCTATCCACATCTCGCAACCCGTTTAATAACGTCCTCCGGTTGGTTCGCTTGGCATCTCCACTGAGCCGAAGAAACGGGTTAATCAGCCCGTTCAGATCCTTTAAAATCAACCTCCGCACCGTGTGGTCCACTTCGCTATTGTCTAATTCATGCAAAAGCGGAATCACACGTTGCAAACGTGCAAACAAAGCCAGTGCCTTCTCGACAATTTCGTTATCGAGCGCATCCTTCTGTCCCTCGGAGATCACCATATCCTCCAGTACCTCCAGGTACTCCATCACCTGAGCAAATTCACTGGAAACCTGGACTGATACCCGTGGTTGTCCTGTTAAAGACTGTGATGAAGCTGAAGCTTCCGGTTCGGGCCGCCGTGTATCAGCAGCCTGCTCCTGCATGATCGGAATCACGGAACCGGCCAGATTGGGGCGAGGATGGCGGACAGCCATAATGGCATTATATCCTCCTAGAGAAATGACTGGAATTGCCAAACATACAAACAGTGGCAACCAATAACTCAGTAAAAGCGCAATCAGATAGCTGACCACGGCAATCGTGGTACCCCACATTTTTGACGTCATAGCTTGTACCTCCTGACGTAAACCCTTACCATATTGTAGAAAACAATATTTGTTTATGTCAATGTAAGGATGTACGTATGGTGATCGGTTGCTCGATATGACTAGCTAAAATGTCGTATTGCGGATAAAGCGGGCCGATCTCGTTGCCCAAAGCCGATTTCACTGCCAGATAAGGGAAATTGATGCCGGACAAGCATGATACATGGAGCCCTCCGGACATTCGCGGATTGATTTCCAGCAGCTTGGGACGCTCGCCGTTATATTTTACCTGAATGTTATAATTGTACGGTATATGATACGCATCAGCGACCTTTTGCGCGACATCCAACAGCTCTGTATGCTGCTCCAGCAGCCGTAATCGTCCCCCTGCCTTCCTGCGCGGAACTGCTGCCAGCAGCTTTCCCTCTCGGTCAGCCAGACAATCAATACTGTATTCATATCCCTCCAGCAGCTCCATCACCATCAGGTTGGGAAACGACTCTGTGGATGACAAGACTCGATGGGCCTCCTCGAACGAAATATGGTTTAGCGCATGCCCAAACAGCTCCTCCAGCGGATTACGTTCGTTGTCGATGATCCGAAAGCCCATTCCTCCTTCTGCATTACATGGCTTGAAGCATACCTTATGCCCGCGCGCTGTTAACGATTCATAAGCCTGTTTAAACTGCTCCGCATTGCTGGCAATGGCATAATCCGGGATCGCGACAATATCTTTTTGACGAATGGATTCATAAAATAAATCCTTTTCCATCAACTGCTCGAGCAGTTCGGTATCCCGGCATACAATCACCTTGGCTCCAACATCGTCGAACAAATGAAGATGCTTGCTAATATCAAGCATCTTCCAGCGTGGAATAAATACATCAATTTCGTGGCGTCTGCAAAAATCAGCGCAAAAACGTGCATACTCTACACCACTTGTGCGCGGCTCCACTTCAGCTACATCGCTGGCCTGTAAAGCCATATGTTGCGGATCTGAGTGGGTCGCATAGATTTCGAACGGGATACCCTCCTCATTGTTACGAATAGCATTCATATAATGATACGCCACTGAAAACCAGCGGTTAAAATATACCTTGACCTTCTTCACAGAGCCACGTCCCCTATCTATTCTGAAAATTAAGCTCGCGCTGTAGACACACTCCGATATATTTCATAAACATATGCCATGATTTCGTCGGCTGCATAAGCACCCGACGACTCCGTAAAGCGGTAATTAACCTCCAGTTCATCCCGCAGCTGTTCCCGGTACAGCTCACCATGACGCGGAGCAATCGCATAGTCGGCATAATCCAGCAAGCAGCGATCCAGCAATGAGTCGCCAGATGCCACAACAGGTCCACCGTCAGTAAGATGACGAATATGCTCTACGGCTGCCTGCTTATTCACGGCCGCAGGCACAAGATACACCTTTCGTCCCTGAATGGATACCTCCCAGCCCATTTCACGCATGATTTGTGCCTTCTCTAACACCTGCTCCAGCGGCATACGATCCCGTTCAATCACAAAAGCATAAAATAACTCGTCGCAAAAACTCTCACGGATGACCCAGTCCTCATGCAGCACCTGTCCGAACACTTGACGTGCTTCTTCCGCATGGGCACCGTCTCGACGTACTTGTTCGTGAACGCGCCGATGCCACTCTCGATCCACCTCGCCTCCGACGATGATGTTACCGCCATTGCTCGTCACGGCATAAGCCGGAACCAGCTCCGTTTGGAACACGGTGATCCGTAAATACTGTGCCATCGTGCGCGTCGTCACAGGCATAAACATGATATTTTCCGGCAGCGCCTTCAGCAGCTGGAGGGCCTGCGCTGAAATAAATGCCGCTGTTGCGCCGTCAATATGCTCCGCAGGCAACAGCCCCGCGGACTCCAGCGGCACGCCAAGCGAACGTTTGGAGTATATCAGCGTCTGGTCCAGGTCGCTTGCGTAAATCATTCTTGTCCCCCCTTGAGCGGCTTGATAATCCCGCAGCAGGAATAGGTCAATCCTTCGAAAACCTCAACTGGCACTCCACGATCCTTTGCCAGCAGCAGGATATGACGAAGATTCGGATTGTCTTCACGGTCAATCAGGATTTTCCACGGTACCCTGCGCAGCAGCACACGGGTCGTTTCCCCCACACCGGGCTTGACCAGATTGATATCCCGAATACCAAAAGCCTTTTGAATTGCCTCGATATCCCGTAAGCCCTGCCATGTTACCGCAGGTGGGTTCAATGTCATCTGTTCAGCATACGCAACCGCAGTTGCAGTCACATCTTGAAAGTAACCCGAAACCGTATCTACAAACGTATTGGACTGATCCACTGACCGCCAGGCTTCATAAAATTTGGCTCCATGAAAATCGTCCGGGCCTATCAGATCGTCGCGCAATACCGTCCGACTCATCAGCCCCGATACGGTCGAATTCAAACAAGCACTCGGGATCAAGTAATCCTCCCGTGTACCGAAGGTATCTGAGCAGCTTCCCGGATCGGCCAGCACTGCCAAATCATCATTCAGGCGCAATCCGTAATCCGTGTTCATCTCACGACAAGCCTCGATCAACACCTGCCGAATCGCGCCTTTCCCCGTCCAGCCATCTACAAACTGAAGCTCAATATCGAGCCCATGTTCCTGTAAAATATATAAAATAGCATTCCGGTCAATACCTTTGCCGCGAATAATAGAGATGCTGTAGTGCGGAAGGGAAACGCCATACTTCCAGTCTATATAACGCTTGATCAGGATACCGATGGGCGTTCCTGCGCGGGCAAGCGACACAATTGCCGTGTTCAGTCCTCTTTTTCTTACGATCATCTCAGCCACAGAAGCTGCGGCTAGCGCAACCTTTTCGGCAGATTGGGCAAGCGTTTCGTGAAACAAAGCAATATACTCTGCTGTAGGCTCATATTCCACGGGAAGCATTTCGGAATAGTGGATACCCGACTGAATTGCCTCTTCACGATCCTCTGTTCCTTTTTCTAATGTAACACGACTTAAATTCTTCAATAAGAAAGTGACATCCGAAGCAGGGTAGCTGCCTAACGGTTCGGGCGGATGAATGTTCTTCTGCTGTATTTGCTCCATGAGTGCTTGCTTCATATCCGCGCTCCTTTACTCTCTTGGCTAGTTAAACGGTTAAAATAAACCACATGTAATTTATCGCAGCCCAGGTGGGTCAAAGCATCAAGCATAGGCTTCATTCGCTCCGGGTTCGACTCCCTTTCCAGCAAAACAAATATTTCGTCATACTGACCGGGATCTACATTATAAATAAAATTACGTATTGTACTGTCATCGGGCGAGGAATAGGTCACACCACAAGCTACGCCATAGTCTTTTTCTCGATGGGGGTAAACCGGGCTGCGTGTCGTGGACTGATAATATACATTCGGACCTAACTCTGCTGCAATCCGCATGGGAATGTACATGAATTCACCTGTACCCATCACCAATGTGCGCTGCCCTGAACGAAGCTCTTTCAATCGTTCTGCTGCACGCGTAATTTCTGCATTCAACGCCGCATTATCAGCGGATTGCAGACCGAAACGACCTGTATATTTCAAATAAGGAGTCATATTGGCGTATCCGTCCGTTGAGATGGAGCTGTGCAGTATCCGCTCAAAACAGAAAGCATCCTTCTCAAAACAGTGGTCAATTATTCCAGAAGCTTCTGCCGCATCCTCTACCAAGCTAGTAGCAGCATGTTCGGTGTGTCCGGCCTGTCCAGCGTATTCTGCGTGATCCAGCATGGGTTCCCCCAGTACTTGGATTTTACCTTTGAGCAAGCTTAAAGGCGTAATCGTAATTCCCAGCTCTGCCTCCAGATCGTTAAAAGCCTGCTCATCACGGTCTGTCCGCCAATCCAATAATGAAGCAATCACATACTGCTTTCTTGGAAAATGTGCCTGAATATCCCGAATGATATTAAGGGTCGTTTTGCCCGTCGTAATTTCATCATCTACCAGTACAATGGGGCCATCTCCGGCAAATGCATGCTCATCCAGTGCATAGCAGCGATGATCAACAGCATGCGAATGCTCTTCTTCAAACCGAATGATCGGCAGAAGGTCCGGAATATCCTCACGCGTCGTATGAATATACGAAGCACCATCGGCAAATATATGATACATACTGTGTCCCAACGCTGTAGCCGTCTCGGCAAAACCAACAAACTTGATGGACTCGGCAAAAGCTAAACGCTCATTTAGCAGCCTTCGATAGGCTTCTTCCGCATATTCCACGTCCAGAAGTCCTTTCACGGCTTCTCCGATGAGTTGATCCATCTGTTGTCCCGCCTGTGGGACAAGCTCCTTATACAGCAGGACCGCCAGGGCCGCGCCACTGAGAAGAGAGGTGTATGGGTTCACTGGAATATGCTTGCCCAGTACCTTGCTGACAAACAAAAACGAACGCTTCTTGTTCACCCGCGCCGCCATTGCAAACAGCTTGTCCACAGGGAGGCGGAATGGATTATGTGTCTCGGTAATTTTAACGCTGAACTGCTCCAAGATTGGGAGCAGATGTGTTTTCGTGTTTGGGTAAGAGACTGACAAAATGTTGTTGTTCATGTAACACCCCGTATACTTTTGATCTACTAATAATACGATGAGCCCAATTCATGTGCGGCTTAATTTCATTCATTTTATTGGCATAGGTACTTTTGAACACACCCAGACTACCGTCATTACGCTCCACAATCGCGAGGGCATCCATATACTCCTCATGTGTCACCGCGTACATGGCCTGTACCGGCTTAATATGGGTGGGATGGATGATCGTTTTACCGATAATCCCGTTCTCTTTGTCCATCATGACTTCCCGGATCAGTCCGTCCATCGCGTCTGAGATAAAGTCCATCCGCAGGTTGCGCCCTTGCTTGCCAAATGCATCTTCGAAAGGCGACACTCTTAATTGAGGCTTAAATACACGTTCCCGGTGAGAGAAATATTCCCATACAGGACCAGATATGACATAATCCGAGCCCACCCGTCCAAACAAGTTAATTATATCCGCGATGCAATCCCGAATGACGGCAATTTCATAGATTGTAATATCCGGACTACGTCTCAAGCCAAACAGGCTGGAGAAATCGGTTGCCCCAATGCGGACATTCAGTACATATTCCTGATACTCGTCCAAAATCGCTTTGATCTCCAGTAACTCCTTCCAGCGCGTTTCCCGGTAAATGATTTTGGAGCTTTCGAGAATCGGTAAACCATACAACACAGGGATGTCAGCACCCGTCCCCATACTCCGGTTATATTCGGCAAGGAGTGTAAAATACGCTCGCCCAGTATCCGAAGAGAACTTGGGCAAAACAAAACCGGTCAGCAGCGTTAAAGATTCTCCTAACCCGCTCAGCAGCCGTTCCAGCTGTTCCACAGAGCGCACACGTACAAACAGCAACGGCAAACTCTGTTCACTCATCACACCTGTCCGTACATACGACATGAGT
The DNA here is from genome assembly GCF_000520755.1 of Paenibacillus sp. 1-18. Taxonomy (NCBI): domain Bacteria; kingdom Bacillati; phylum Bacillota; class Bacilli; order Caryophanales; family Paenibacillaceae; genus Paenibacillus; species Paenibacillus sp. 1-18. Next base: position 8,741 of record NZ_ASSB01000149.1, on the reverse strand, counting down.
TGAAACAACTGCTGCGCCAATGACTGTTCCGCCTGTCCAACCTGCTGGTCTCCTATCGCATCCTCCAAATCCAGCATGACCGTCGTTAATCCTTCGTGTTTTCCGTTTTTAATCTCTTCCGCTACTTCCGAGCGGGTCGCAGGCATATACAAAGCTGCCCCCACGGCATATGCTAATACACTTTTGGGAGATCGGTTATGAAACTCCGTCGGTGGCGTATAAAAGATCGCTTCTATTTCCTCAAAGGTCAAATCATTAAAATATTTCAGGGCCTTCTCCTCCTCCTGCTCTTTCTTGCCTGACTGAAGCCCTGTGCCTCGGGTATAAAAGAAATCCCCCCTTAATTTCAGGAGGGATTTCGCTATACTTTGTACATTAAGCCTCTTTGTCGGCCTTTTTCTTTCTTTTTGCCGAGCTCATAACCATCGTACCTACAAAGACGGCGATCAAAATGCCAAAGAACAAGAGTTGCGGCATATGAAAGCCAAAAGCAGCAGCCAGCATTTTACCTCCAATAATGGCGATCAATATAAAGGCTGTCTGTTCCAGTTCCGGAAATTTATCAATGAGCTTGAGGAACACTTGAGCAACACCACGCATCATCAGAACGCCAAAAATACCACCCAGGAACAAAACCCATACTTTCTCGCTCACACCAAAAGCGGCAATGACGCTGTCAATACTGAAGGCAATATCCATCAGTTCGACCATTAATACCGTTTTCCAGAAGGAAGTAGGTTTGTTTTTCACTTCTCCATCACCCTCAGACTTGAATAAGCCCTTATAAGCAATATAGAGAAGATAGGCCGCACCTAACACCTTGATTAATGTGAACTTGATGAGGAATGTTCCCAGGCCGATGGCCAGAAACCTGAATAGATACGCACCCAAAATCCCGTAAAATAAGGCTCTCTTCTGTTGCTCCTTCGGTAAATGCTTAACCATAACCGCGAGAACCAGGGCATTATCCGCCGACAAAAGCCCTTCCAGCAAAATGAGGGTACCAATAATCCCCCAACTCACCGGGTCAGTCAATGTAGCTACAACATCACTCCATGAAAAGAAATGTCCGTAGTTCTCGCTGATATTTCGAAATAAATCATTCAACATGAAAAGAGTGCCTCCGATAATTCAGTTTATTTACTACCCTGCGACCAGCGCATGCCCCAGTTATGTGCACGGTCCAACTCACGATGACCGCCATAGAACTGTACGAGTCTCTCAATACTGAACGTTTCATCGTTCACATTTTGGATCATGGCAATTGCACACATTCCTTTGCGGTTGTCATGTTCATTCAGGTGAACGATAATGTCCGGCCCATCCTTCTGATACAGCGTGACCACCCCGTCCGCTTGTGACCAGTTCGTGACTCCTTCATAGATGAACGTGAATACCAAAATTCGCTTGATTTCAGAAATTTTCGCGCCATTAATGCGGAGATTTTCCCCTGTTTTCACAGAGCCTGTACGGTCATCACCATCCAGAGCAATGTACGGGAAGCGATTCAGAGAACCGAACACTTCTCCCAACGCCTGCACAACACCTTTATCTCCGTTCTTCATTTCATACAAGCAGCCCAGATCCAGATCGACACCCTTGGAGCCTCGACTGAAAAAGCCCTTGCTCTGCTGTACCTGATTCCAGTTCAGATTGATCAGGATTTCACCCAATCCACTTGAGCCCTTCTTCAAATTAATGGTGTCGCCCTTTTTCTTTAGCTCAATTTTGCGCAAATTCAGATTCATCGGAGCTGCAGGTGGCTCTGGCTTTGGAGCGGGAGGTGCTGGCGGCGGGGTTGGCTGAGGAACTGGAGGTGGTGTAGGAGCTGGTGCCGGAGGAGCCGGATTATTATCCACTTCGATTCCGAAATTTCCACACAACGCATCCAATCCACCGGAAAAACCCGCGCCAATCGCGTTAAATTTCCATTCACCGTTATGGCGGTACAGTTCACCTATAACAATGGCTGTTTCGACTGTAAAACCACTATCCAAATTAAACCGCAAAACCTCTCCGCTAACCGGATGGGCAAAACGTATAAATCCGCCTTGAACCTGTCCAAAATTTTGCCGTTTCTGATCTGCATCATAAATGGTCAGCGTAAACGCAATCTTCTCAATATGTGAAGGTATTTTGGTTAGATCAAGGGAAAATTGTTTCTTGTCACCCAACTGTTGTCCATCTGAATAAGTGATAAAGGATGTGGTCGGATTATTGTAAAAGATCAGATCCTCATCGCCCGATACTTTCCCACCGGGACCTAGCAAAAATGCAGAAGTATCGAGCTCCAGAGCCGATGAGGACTCCCAACCGATCCCTATATTGACTTGGCTCAGACCCGGATTCGTTTTGGTCAAATCCGCCTTCTGCCCCTTTACTACGATAACAGCCATGAGTGTGTCACCTTTCTGTCCGTTTGTCGTGTTCAGCGTACGCCATTCCAATGGCCTAAAAAGAAAGGGTAGCGCCCTTTGGACACCACCCCCAAGTGGATATTATTGAGCGTCCAAGCCATAGTTTTTAGCAAGCGCACCCAATCCACCAGCAAAGCCACTACCGATAGCCTGGAACTTCCAGTCCGCATTCTGACGGTAAAATTCACAGAATACCACAGCTGTTTCGGTGGAGAAATCCTCACCCAAATCGTAGCGCAGCACTTCGCGGTCCGTTGCCGCATCTACCACACGTACAAAAGCATTGGACACTTGTCCAAAGTTTTGCGCACGTGCCTCATAGTCGTAAATCGTAACGGTAATCCCGATACGGTGGATGTTCGCTGGAACCTTTGCAAAATCAATAATAATTTGCTCGTCATCCCCGTCGCCCTCACCTGTGCGATTATCGCCTGTATGAGTAACAGCACCTGCTCCACCTGTTGGGTTATTGTAAAATACAAAATCGTCAGCTGCCTTCGCTTTACCGTCTTCATACAGCAGAAACGCTGAAGCGTCCAAGTCAAATTCAGCGCCACCACTGTATTTATTGGTATCCCAGCCAAGACCCACGACAACACGAGTCAAGCCTGGATTCGTTTTGGTCAGATCAATACGTTGTCCTTTGGAAAGACTAATGGTCATGCTTCGTACCTGCTTTCTTTGTTTAGATTTTTTTAAGCTAAACCGTAATCACGTGTCAACCCTGCAAGACCATCCTGATAGCCGCTGCCAATGGCACTGAACTTCCATTCACCGTTATGGCGATACAGTTCGCCTACCACGACACCTGTTTCGATTGAGAAATCTTCGCCCAGATCAAAGCGAACCAATTCTTCGTTGTTTGCCTCATTTACGATACGGGCATAAGCACGGGAAACTTGTCCAAAGTTTTGATTGCGTTCCTGAGCTTCATAGATTGTAATCGTAAAAGCAATCTTTTCTACGTTAGCAGGTACGTTGTTCAGGTCAACCTTAATTTGCTCGTCATCCCCATCGCCTTCACCTGTGCGGTTATCTCCGGTATGAACAACAGAGCCGTTTTCGTTTTGTGGATTATTAAAGAAGACAAAGTTCTTCTCTGTTTCCACTTTGCCGTCCGCATTCGCCAAAAATACGGATACGTCCAAGTCAAAATCTTTGCCGCCATCGTACTTGTTGGTGTCCCAGCCGAGACCAACTGTGATTTTGGACAAACCTGGATTTGTTTTCGTCAAATCAATTTTTTGACCTTTGGATAAGTTAATTGCCATGAGTAAGTACCCCGTTTCTCATTAGTTTTGTAGGAGCAACCTAAATTACATGTAACGCTCAGCCAGCACATCAATATGTACGGCATGGGTACCTGCCCCGATTGCAGCAAACTTCCATTCGCTATTATGGCGATAGAGCTCCCCGCAGATCAGCGCAGTCATCCCCTCAAAGTTATCAGATAAATTAAACGTCACCAGTTCCTTGGAATTCGCACCGTCCAGAATGCGGATATACGCTTTCTCGATCATGCCGAAATCCTGTTTCCGGTTAACGCAATCATATATATTCACAACAACAAGCACTTTGTCGACATTGGCAGGAATACGTGCCAGGTCAATCGCAATTTGTTCATCATCGCCGTCACCTTGTCCGGTCAAATTATCACCGGAGTGCACGACAGAGCCGCATGGACTTTTTTTATTGTGGAAACACACTACATTGTCCGACTGAGTCAGCTTCCCGTTTGCGTCCAGCAAAATGGCAGAAGCATCACAATCAATATTGGGTTGCTTCTTAAAGCCAAAAAATCCTTTGGACTGTACCGGGTCCCATCCCAATCCTGCTATAACCTTGGTTAGTCCTGTATTTCCTTTAGTCAAATCAATTTTCTGACCCTTGACCAGATTAGTTACAGCCACTAATTAACACACCTCCTTCCGTAAAATTTACAGACTAAATTCAGACGGATTCAAGCCAAGTACGCCGCAAATTTCAGCAACAATTCGTCGTTCATCAGCATCAAAGTCACCATCGGCTGCGCCAATAGCGCTACATACGCCAACGACGAGTCGGCCTACTTCAGGCTTACCTTTCAATTTTCCAATTGCTTTTAGCGCTTCCTGTTTACCAATTTCAGGTGAAAATTCAAAATTTGCCACATAGTGATTGAAGCGGTTGATAACCTCTCCCATATCAAACACCTTCAATTCCTCACTGATGTTTATGTATCCGGCCATTTTTGTTTTCTCTTCCGGACTAATCGTACCATCTGCAAATGCCACCAATGCACAGCCCGCAACCACAGCTTCCATAAAATCTTTATTCTTAAACTTTTTAACCTGGTCTCCAAGCCCTTTTTTAGTTGTATTCAGCCAATTCTTAAATGTACTCATATTTCCCTCCACAATTACGTATTTGGGTAAAATTCATTCTAGTTAAATTCTTCCTTTACTATAACCTGAATTACGAGCTTTTTCTACAATAATATACAAATATACGGTAAATCTGATCTACTTTTTTTAGGCATCGTCTCTATCTTTAGCCCTATTTTCTACTGATAGATCCCCTTCCATTATCCACCACTTGATACCCCAATTGCAAATTCATAGATTTAGTACGGGTTAATCGGTTGAAAACGATCACTTTGGAGTAGATGCTCCCTTTCATTCTATCTATATCGGAATTCAGAAATATTGGTAAACAAAAATCTACAGACTTCTCCAGCTAGCGAGTTTTACAGTTTCCAACTGGCGCTCACTTGTTTCAGAGAAAAAGACTGTAGATTTTATAGATGCTGCTATTCGTGTTGTGGCGGTCTGGGCCGTTTTACCTAGGAGCGTGTTCTAGGGCAAATTAGGTATGGGTTTACCTATAGAAATATCCGTTTTGGTCCCATCCTGACCTATCAGCTTAATGACAGCCACAAGGGAATCAGATGATCCCGGAGGTTTCTCCAGTATTATAAATCTGTGCGATTCACCGAGTCCTCATATTGCAATCGCAGAACGTTCATCTGATCGTGAATTTTCTGCATAACCTGCTTGTCACCAATCTCCTCGGCGTTTTTCAGCAACTTCTCATATTGATGATATTTATCCGCATCTGCCTGCTCCCATTCGTCCAGGTTTTTTGGGGGTTTAGCGGCGTCTCCAGCATCGCTTTCACCCTCTCCATTGTCCACCAGTGCTGTACTGGCGCTCATCGCCGCTGCCAGAGCTGTCCAGAAGCCACGTGTGCTTTCACCATCCGCATTTCTGAACCTCGAAGCGATGCTTTTCAGCTCAATTTCAATAGACTGAACCTTGCTTAATGCAGAAGAAAGTGTATATTTAGCTGTCCGATAGTCGTTATAAAAGCGATTTCTCTCCATACCATCCCACTGGCTGTGAAGGTTATTCATTGTGTTATCCAGGCCGTTTAACTGGTTATACAGTGTTCCGTGGGCATCGGCAAATTGGGAGGCCACGCGATCCAGCTGCTCCGGCGAGACTTGGATTTTTGTCATGTTGATCACATCCCATCTATGAAAATAGGAGATAGACATTATATTTTACAGTAATCCTTATTTCATATTGTAAGCTATACAGGTCGATCATTCATGAGGATTTATACGTATTTGTGTATTCATAAGCAGTTCCTTTGATATAATGAATCCATATGGGTCAATTTCGACAATAACATTATTGAAAGTCAGGTGTTGGGACATGTCAGACAAAAAGATTATCTTTTTTGATATCGACGGTACGTTGCTGGACGATGACAAAAAAATGCCGCTAACGGCAGAAAAGGCTGTCTTTGCTTTGAAAGAGCAAGGGCATGAGGTCGCCATTGCAACAGGTCGTGCGCCTTTTATGTTCAAGGAAATCCGCGAGCAGCTGGAAATTTATTCCTATGTCAGTTGCAATGGGCAATATGTCGTGCTTCGCGGAGAAGTCGTTGCTACCACCCCGTTGAACAGAGAAGCTTTGCAGGCGATGACTGATCTGGCTCTCACACACAATCATGCTCTCGTATATATGGATCATTTGAACATGAAGGCCAATATTCCTAACGATGAGCTTGTAGAGAAGTGGGTCCAAACCTTAAAGGCCAAGATATCGGTGGGGTATGATCCACTCTATTTTCAGGGAAGAGATATCTACCAGACGCTACTGATGTGTACGGCAGAAGAAGAACCTTTCTATGAAGCAGTATTCAAAGCCTTTGACTTTGTACGCTGGCATCCGAGTTCTGTGGACGTTGTTCCTCATGCTGGCTCCAAAGCGAAGGGCATTCGTGAAATCACCTCCAGACTGGGCGTTGCCGAGGAAAATCAATACGCTTTTGGCGATGGCTTGAATGATGTAGAGATGCTAACGGCTGTACATAATAGTGTGGCAATGGGCAACGGCTGTGATGAGGCCAAGGCTGCGGCGAAAATGGTGACCAAACGTGCAGATGAAGACGGCATTTTGTATGGGCTGCAAAAGCTTGGTTTGTTAAGCTAACAAGCTGCTGGCTAACGGAGCATGTTTTGAAAATAATAAGCATGTTTAAAGACTTACATCTGAGAAAATAGGAGGTTGTCTTTGGAATGGAGACGGAAGGCTTACGCAATGTCGAACAGCTAGCCATGAAGAAATACAAAATATATAAGCAAAGCCTGCTCCGGTATTTGGCACGTTCCATGCTGGCGAGTATGTTCATCGGGTTCGGCGTTATTGTAGCGTTCAAAACGGGCAACTTTTTTTACATGGAGCAATCTCCATTCACTTATCCCATGGCGGCAGTCACATTCGGGGCAGCCATCATTTTGATCGCTTACGGCGGCGGGGATTTGTTTACAGGCAACACCTTTTATTACACCTATGCAGCGCTCCGTAAAAAGCTGCGCTGGGGGCAAGTGCTTCGGCTGTGGGCTGCCAGCTATGGCGGTAATTTGCTAGGGGCCGGGGTATTTGCGCTCCTTATTTATTTGACCGGGCTATTTGACTCCTCCAGCGTGAACAGCTTTCTGCTGAACGTGGTTGAACACAAAATGGAAGCGCCTGCAACGCAGTTGTTTTTCCGGGCTATTTTGTGTAATTGGCTGGTCTGCCTTGCCTTTTTTGTTCCGATGTTTATGAAGGAAAACGGGGCGAAAATGTTTGCGATGATGTTATTTGTATTCTGCTTTTTCATTTCGGGATATGAGCATAGTATAGCCAATATGTGTACCTTCGCTATTGCACTCGTGCTAGACCATCCGGGTACTGTCTCGGTCGCTGGCGTGATTCATAATCTGGTTCCGGTTACGCTCGGGAATCTGGTTGGCGGTGTGCTGCTTATGGGGGTTATGTACTATTCGGTGAATCTCCCGTTTTTGGATGAGGAGGAGCATTAAAAAAGAAGCCTTGGGGCTACGTATCCCCAGGCTTCTTTGCATTGCTTTAAAATAGAGTATGCAGTATCTACAGGTGCTTTCTTGCCTTTTATGCTTCTTGAGCAGGAAAATGAATAAATTCCTCCAGTTCCTTAAACAGCTTCTTCGGATTGACGTTGTCAGGTACAACCAGAGTTAACGGCTCATCCAGCTTCAACACATACATGCCTAGAATGGATTTGGCATCTGCCATGCCGCTTTTGCCATGAATCCAGATGTCGTAGGTATAGTTGGATACGATCTGATTGATCTTCTCAATATCCTTAACGTTTTTCACCTTAATGGGTGTCATCATTGCACAGCACTCCTCTGCGTTGAATTAGGGCTTATGAAAGCCTTACCATCACTTTACCCTATTCATGAAGAACGTTGCAAAACCTCGATTTGGAAAATATTTTGTTTAGAAAATTTCCATTAAAAAATCATGTGCGGTGCAGAGCTGATTTTCCAGTAGCTGCCGACCTTTTCGAAATTGACTGTAATTTTTTCGTTTGCTTTCTTCGTTCCTGCCGGATAAGGCACGGTCAGCAGATAGCTGCGGTTCACTGGAGTCATCGTTACCATTTTCGCCGTAGCCCGGTTAAACTCTAGCAAATTACCGCCATCTGCATTCAACTGCGCCAGTTTACCGTTAATTTCAACAAAAAATTTGCCCACAAATTGCTCACTCGCCTGCTTGGTATAAGCCTGTGTCAGATAGTTGATCAGCTTGGTCTTGGTGCCGATGTCCTCGGACAGGTAACGGTAGCTTTTGCCGTTCCACTGGAACGACTTCCCCACCGTACTGCCACCGCTGATCGCGTGCTGATAACGCGACTGCGCCTCCAGCACAAGTGGAATGGCGCTCTCGTGGTTCAGCTTGTCCAACTGCGTTGGCTTCACGCTTGTAGCGGCAGCTTCTGCTGGCACCGAAGTGGACGGCTGCTGCGGCT
>NZ_ASSB01000148.1:0-1957 GCF_000520755.1 Paenibacillus sp. 1-18 | reverse complement strand
GGCTACCGATCTGCGGGCAGGGGCTGCGCTGGTTATTGCGGGGCTGGCTGCACAGGGAAGTACCATTGTCGAGCAGGTTCATCACATTGACAGAGGGTATGACCGGATCGAACGTCTTTTCCAGGGGCTGGGTGCCCGAATGAGCCGCCAGTCTCCGGTACCGGAGCAGCTGGATTTCGTAAATTAATGCCTGTAATGTCCCTCCGTTAGCGGGGGGACCAGAAGGCTTTTGTGGAGAGAAGCTATGCCAAATGCTCAAATACCTTTTCTTAAAAAGAACAGAACGAAAAAAAGAACAAGCCGAAAAATTGCCGTTCTTCTCATTTTATTGTTTATTGTGCTGCTCGCTGTTCTCTTTTTCCGTTCTTCGTTAAGTCGGGTTTCTGAAATTCGTTTTGACGGTAATGTTTTTTCGACCCGAGAGCAGCTTCTAAATCGAAGCGGTCTGGCTGTCGGAGATCAATATTTTGGAGTTAGTTCATCTGACATTTCTGAAAAGCTGCGGGAAATTCAGTCGATTCAGCAAGTTACAGTGGACAAGCAGTTTCCGGGTGTCATTTCTGTTCACATTAAAGAGTTTGCTACGGTCGCCTACGAGCTGCAGAGTGACGGCAGCCTGCGAGCTATTCTGGCGAACGGGTCAAGCGTAGGCGTGGGCAGCAGCGGAATAGCTGTTGAGAAGCCTATTTTGACCAAATGGAAATCGAATGATCCGTATAAAACCAAGCTGTGTGATGCTTTATCACGCATTCCGGGAGAGTGGACAGCCGATATTTCGGAAATCATTCCTGCTCCGATACCTTCTTTTCCGGATCGTATAAAAATGTATACACGCTCCCAGTTTGAGGTGATTACAACCGTTTCGCTGCTGAGTTCTAAAATCAGCTATTTGAATCAGGTGCTAGAAACAGAAGCACCCGGTTTGATTACAATGCTGGAGGCGGATTCCTATGTTCCGTTCAAATCGGATACCAGTGAAGACGGCCAAGAAAAAGATACTACTCAGTGATGTGAAAAAATGCTAGAATTAATTTTATGGGTAATAGACTTGCCTCCTTCTTTTTTCTTCAAATTTTTATGTGACTGCAACCATAAATTGGCTTCTAAAAAATTTGTAGAAAAAAGAGGGAAAGCATGGAGTATGTTGAATATGTACAGAGTATGTTCAAAGATCGAAATTCATTTTGGAGTCAGGAGGTGCCACAGACTTGAGCAACAATGACATCATTGTTAGTTTGGACATCGGTACATCCAAAGTTCGGGCTATTATTGGGGAAATGAATAATGGAACCTTTAATATTATTGGAGTTGGATCTGCCGACTCGGAAGGGATTCGCAAAGGTGCAATTGTAGACATTGATCAAACCGTGCAATCAATCCGTAACGCCGTGGATCACGCAGAGCGCATGGTTGGTATTCAAATAACAGAAGTGTATGTGGGGATTTCAGGCAACCATATTGGTCTGCAAAATAGTCATGGCGTAGTAGCCGTGTCCAACGAGGACCGGGAAATCGGTGAGGAGGACATTGAGCGTGTACTGAAAGCAGCTGAAGTCATTGCCGTACCACCGGAGAGAGAAATCATTGACGTGGTAGCCAAGCAGTATGTCGTGGATGGCCTTGAAGGAATTCAGGATCCTCGCGGTATGATCGGAGTTCGTCTCGAAGTAGAGGCTACGATTGTTACTGGAGGAAAGACCCCGATACATAACCTGTTGCGCTGCGTGGAGAAAGCCGGCTTGAGAATCAAAGATCTGGTGCTGCTGCCACTCGGAGCTGGGCAATTGTCTCTTTCAAAGGATGAAAAGGTGATGGGCTCGGTGTTGGTGGATATTGGTGCAGGTTCTACGAATGTTGCTATTTTCCAGGAAGGATCAATTGTTGCTACATCAACACTTCCAATTGGCGGAGAGTTTGTAACCAACGACATTGCCTACGGACTGAGGACCCTTACCGA
>NZ_ASSB01000147.1:0-4160 GCF_000520755.1 Paenibacillus sp. 1-18 | reverse complement strand
AACGGATACGGATGAAGAAACCTTGAAATGGAAAAATAAATATGAGGATTGGGCGGTTGTAAATACGTATGTAAATAAACTTCTTTCAGGCGAAGAGAGTGTGCTGACCAATTATGTAACATACATTGCTTCAAGAAAAGATGAGGTTCTTCCTGCACTTGATAATATCCTTGAGGCGGCTAATCGATATCATTTTGATGTAGATCATATATTAAACCAATTCGAAGTGGACATTTCATCTTATCTGGAGCAACAAAAAGTTGAAAGCTTTTATACTCAACGATTCATAACAGAACGCTTTATACATTTTTCAAAGGAATTAGCGGTTTACTACTTTAACAAAAGTAATTCAATCCCACCAATGCCTGGTCAAAGGAACACTGGGCTAATATGATCGGTACAGCCGGATTATTTGGAGGAGTTAGTTCAGTAATCAAACCCAAACTTGGGATTGGTAATACAATAAAGTTTAATGGTGAGATAAGACCATTTACCAAAGGGTATGAATTAGATTTGAAATCGTGGGAAGAGATGCTTGTAAGTGGTCAGAGGAAGGTAACGCCAACTGGACACAGAATTATGAATGTTAGTGAAATGAAGTCATTTAAAAAAGAAATGGATGCACTAGATATAAAGGTTTTGATTGATAAGAAAGATAAAATTTTGCCTGAAAGTGCTGCGGCTGGTTTTAATCCAGCTACGGGAGAAATAGTTTTGAGAAAAGAACCGACAAATTTGAGTGCAATTCATGAGTCCTATCATGCCAAGCAGTGGAAGGAACTAGGGAAGGATAACTATTTACAACAAAGCACTCTTGAGAGAGAAGAATTCGTTTATAATGAAATCATGAAAAATAAAGAGCTATTTAATGATGGTGAAATTCTCTTTTCGCAAAAATATATCTATAAATTAAGAAACGGGGAATGGCCTCCACCGGGCTGGAAAGGTTTTGAAAATAATGAGTGAAAAGATAAACAAACATCTCACAGCAGAACAAGCTATGCAAATAGCTGAGAGCTACAAGGAGAAGTATGACCTTTCTGGAACAATAGACGGTACAAAGGAACGTACTGCAAAATTTTATAATCAGTTTGACGATTCCGATCTTCCAGTTTGGCTTGTAATGGTAAGTATAATTCCAACTGTATTCCAAGCAGATGATGAGTATACAATTGTGATCTCAGATGCAGAGGCACAGGTTAAATATCTAATTGATCCTAATGGACATTATTATGCTCCTCATACAAAAGAGAATGGATTGACGGACGAAGAATTTGATAGACTATGGAATGAAGATTCAGAAGACAATTAATCCACGAAGCTTGCTCCAAAACATAGGGAGTGAGCTTTTTTTAGTTATCCAATCTGAATAAAGAGGGATGAGATTTACATACACCTTGCTTCAATATCCACCGTGACAAGTTGTGGGGTAGACCAAAAAAGTCTATACATAGTGCATATACTTTCAAGGATGTAGCTGAGTCGATTGGTGAAAATGGATGGATTAGGATCAATCTACCCGACAAAATAGGAGTTCCTACTGGATAAGCATCACGATAAGGTGATTTTAGTCGAGTATGTTTGGGAAAACCATAGGAAATCTTTAGAGGCTTTGACAAAGTATCGCAAAGAGTTCGTTAATGAGAAGTTATCAAAAATAAACTCCAGACTGCAAACCTGGGATGAAAACGAAAAGCCTAACAACACTAATTCACAAAACTCGTATTTTGTACATTAGTATACCATATTCGTTATAAGAAGCAAAACCTGCCCGTCCCGCTGTTGATTGACACAAAACTTCCCTTGTTTTTGACACCAAAGCCCCCTTTTTAACTTTATTCCTTGTGCTAATCATTGAAAAATCATTATGTAATTTCATGTTGGATATAAAATTGCGTAGTTCTCACTTAATCACTTATTAAAGTGGGAGTTTTGTGTCAAACTCCAATTATAGTGGATGTTTTATGTCAAAGCATCCACACATAATGGTTGATTTGTGTCACTAATTTCGTTTTTCTTTACGTTGGAAGTTGGTCATTTATCCATATTATTAACGGCAGTTCTCATTTCTTCGTCAGACAAATGTGTATAGATCATGGTTGTTTGTATTGACGAATGCCCTAACTGATTCTTCAACCTAGGTACATTATTGTTCTCCAGGTGATAACGAGTAGCGAATGAATGCCTCAAAGAATGCACCGTCAATGCAGGTTTACCAAATGCCTTTGCATATTTCTCAACAAGCTTTTCAATGGACCTAGGTGTTAAACGTCTGTTTCCTCCTTTTCGACCAATTGGAGCAGCTATAAAGAGATAGGTTTCTGTTTTTTCAGGCATATATCTTATGGCCCTGATTTTCATGTAATCCAGCAGATCAACTAAAGCTTGCTGACTAAAGTATACGTATTGTTCTTTGTTACCCTTGCGAATTACGCGTACTAGAGCTTTATTTATGTCAATATCATCAAAATTAATACCAGCTACTTCTGACAAGCGAAGTCCAGATCCAAGTATTAGGGATACTATAGCTGTATCTCGTTCACGATTAAACTCATGGAAATGACTTAATCTTTTATTTGTTCTATGGATCTCACCGAAATCATGGGCTACAAACTGACGGAATTTCTCAAAATCGTCTTCCCGAAGTATTTTTCCTTCTATACGGTTGGCAACTGTTTCTTGAGACTCCTTACTGGTATTAAACTCAATCTTGGCCATCACATTCCGCTGAATATATGGTTTGAGATCCGTTGTCTCAGCTTTGTTTTGTAAGTAATTAAAAAGAGATTTTAACGCCGATAGCTTCCGGTTAATTGTAAGTTTTGTATTTCCTAATTGGTATTCTAGAAAGGATAAAAAATTCTCTACTTCACGAACAGTTAGCGTTTCTAAAACTGAAAGTTCAATTTCCTTACGATTGTCAGCTGCAAATTTCTCGGAAACGAGCCAGTCAAAAAAAATGATGAAATCATGGCAGTAGTTCAATAAGGTTGTGTGTGACAACTTACGTTTACGAGTATCTATGTATTCACTAACATACCAAGGTAGCTCCTCACATTTTTCATCAACACGTTTTATATAATGAAGTCGCATGTCTTTATTCATTCAATGACCAACCTCCTTAATACAAAAATAGAGCATTTATAATTATTCGTCAAATTATTATTTTACGTAATTATATTAGCTTAACTCCATTCAGCCTTGTAGTCTTAGATTTTTTCTAACTTTACTACATGTTCTATTGTTTTTGTACCGATAAACCTCATTCTTGAGCACAATTGGCGTAGAGTAGTTTTACATTTTATGCATATAAATAATAAGAGCCTCTTCTCTGAACATCAGGATTCAAAAGGAAACCGAGTTTCTCTTTTCAGAATATTTTTGCTTATTTGGAAGAACATTAACCAGTACATTTTTAAATTCATTTCCTTTTGCTTGATGAATTGTTCGGTCGAACCATGATTTTCTTGGTTCTGAATCAATAAAGCAAGTTCTGAATATTTTTTGCTTTTATAAAAGATCTCTATTTGGGTTGGTTTTTTCCTTATTGCGATTACTGGTATATCTATATTTAGGCTCACAATCTTCACATACAATTTTTGGATAGGTTCATCCTTGTACGTAGGATATTCAGCTAGCATCTGCTGAATGATTTCTAATGCTCTTCTTTTGTCACTTATTCCAACGACGCTTCTGCTTATTTCCTGAATAGCTTTTTAAAATTTAATAAACGTGCATATTCTATTGCTTTAAAAGAAATCATGATTTTTCTCCGGTCACTAGCTGAATCATTTTCAGTAAAAATTCGTGTGTCTCGAATGTAATATAGCCATCATAATCAATTTTATCTCTCATAGAGTTAGCCTTAATGTTAGAAAATGAGAGTGTGTAAATATCTCCAGTATTAAGTAAATTATGAATGTATCTAACGGCGTTCAAAGGGTGATCTATTAAAATAGGTACCCGCCCCCCCCTGCTACCAAATTTATTTTATCCATGATCGCCAGATCTACATGGGCGACAAACACCCTCTTCATAATCATAACAGCCAAAATAGCATGGCATAAAATGAATAGCTACAGCAGCATTTATGCCTCCATTCGAATCGCTTTTCTTTTTTATGGGACGGATTGTAATATGAAGTGCGACACCTGCTGGAA
>NZ_ASSB01000146.1:0-3100 GCF_000520755.1 Paenibacillus sp. 1-18 | reverse complement strand
TGGCGGCACTTTTCCACTTCGGCCGCGAGCCGTTTGGTCCATTTCATTTTTCCGGCGTAGCCGATGCCTCGCTTCTCCCATAAGGCGTAGAAGTCTTCTCCGCCAAAGCCTTTGTCGAAACGGGCGTACTTGACGGCTTGGCCTTCAAGCAGAGCGAGCGTCTGCTCTACAAATGGCGAGGCTTTCGTGGAGGAATGGGTGTTTCCGGCACGCAGGACGGCATTCAGGCAGAGACGAGATTGGCCTTCGAAGGCTAAGAGCGGATGGTAGCTTTTGCGTCCGGGTTTGTGCGAGTTTGTTCCTTTTGCGGCATTCGCCTGATCGCCGTACACGGTCTCTACGGTAGAGTCCAAATCCAGGATAAGCGATGTTGGCAGGCAAGGACGAATAAGGTCACGGTCGATGGACCGAAGCTCATCCAGGATCGTCGGGCTTTCTTTGCCTAAGCGGATGAGTTCCTTGCCCAGCAGAGAATGGTGTGGACAGCGCCCTCCGAGAAACAGGCGCAGCAGGGAGTCGTTCTGCAAACGACGGAAATGGAACAGTCGCTCGCAACCGAGCGTCCAGCCGATGAGCAGGTAGAGGAAGATGCGATGAAGGGGGAACAACCGGTTTCTCGCCTTGCTGCAAAAGATGGTTTTCAGGGCATCCGCCAGCTTGATTTTTTCCACGTATTCCAGATAGACTTTGCTTCCTCCGTAACTCGTCGATTCGTTCAGTGAGAATTCGGTCTTGATTTTGCTTACGGGTGTGGTAGACTTCACCTTACAGGTGCTCCTCTCTTTGGGTGATGTTGTTCTCGTAAACACCATTCTACCAAAGATTTGGAGACCTTTTTCGTGTTTTTAGCGATGGTTACTTTCGTAATTCAGGTTGAATTATGTATCAAATTCAAAAAATAACCTCTAAAAAGCAACTCTTCCCCTACTCCAGGAAATAACGAAGATGTAAACAACACCACCCATTCAAAATCTGAAAAATGAGGATTAAATATGCTATTAGTTATTGTCAAATTCCCTAAACACCATAATACAAATAATACTATGACAATGCTTCCACCACCATATAGAAAACCATTAATAAAATGCCATACTGATTTCTTCGACATACATAGACCTATACTCGATAACTGCTGCCTTTCAACTTTCAATACAACAAATAGAACAACAATTACAAAGAATAAACTTGGCGACCTTAATAGCTCAATAAACCCATTCTCTCCAAATAGTGATTTATTATTTACTTTGAGAGAAAATACAGAATTAATGACTGAGTCTAAAAAAATACTTGAAACTAATACAAATAATATTTTCCATCCCGTTCTTACACGCTTTTCCTTGTTTTTAAACAAATTAACCATTTTTTTATCCTTCTTTCTCTTAGATTTACCATGGTTTCAGATAACGTTTCTGTATTCATGAACCCCAAAGGGGTTGTCTGCTGAAATGCCTCTCCGAAATTCATTCCGCAGACCAAGGCTCCATTAGAGCCGCAGCTTGAATATTATGTTATCAGATTTCAGCGTCTTCCTTGAATTACTTACAACAATCATTTTTTGTTTTTAATCACCAAACTGATAGTCTTGTCCTTGTATCATTTTCATCAGTTATATATTCCAGAGATTTATATCCCTTTCTCTTTATGTGATCATATAAGTCCTCAAGTTTTTCAAGGTCTTTGCAGTAAACTGCTATGTACACACTATCAATCACAAGAAGAATAATCTGACACTCACTCGCAATATATTCTTCATATGACATTACATCTATTATATTTGCTCCTTTTGGATACGCCTTTAAATTCGCAAATATTAAGTAGTACTTGTTGTAATCAATAATCTTTTTAAGATCTTCTCCATCCATTCCAGTAACCATGTCTGGAAAGAGACTACCCCTTAAAGTATCATTAACAATAAAATATGACTCCTCTCCACCAATAAACCAACTGAAAGTAGTTATATCTATTGGCTTTAAAATCTCTCCAAGATGGTTTCCATAAGAATTTGGAATTTCAAAACTTATGCCTCTATTCATTTAATCACCCACTTCACGCTGATTTCTGATAACGTTTGGCATTCCTGACGTTCAAGCAGCTTAAGTGACCGAAGGGAACGGGTCGTCAGACTTAGCTGGTTGAATGTGTCGCCTGATTCCACTTCTCAGAGAATCTTCTAGGCGACCGAGGAGCGTCAGCGACGAAGCTGGAATGCATTGTTAGAAGATGTGAGCCGTCCTCCTCGAATTACATCCTAAATGCTCTCCCAGACTTTATAGCAAACGCATAATCTTTTCGTCCGTTATCTTCAGCAATTGAACTAGCTTTATCCCAATCATAGTGAATCATTACATGTTCAAAACTCCACTTTTTTGTCGCAGCAGTCTTGTAGGCAATGACATATTCAGCATAAGGTGAGTTTGATTCCATCACATGTGGATATGGCAATTCATCATCATAGGCAGGCAAACCTACACTACCTGCATTTATAATTAACTTACCATTCGATAAATAAGCCGTTCTAAACACATGACTGTGTCCACAAAATATATAGTTCTGCGGAACTTTCTCAAGTTCCATTGAGAGATGATCGAGACTCTTATATCTAACACCATCTTCATCTACTTCTTCTAACAAATACTGGTCATTTAAAAATGGGGTTCCATGACAAAACAAAAGGTCTTCAATTACCCATGTCTTTTTAAACGAACTAATCCAGTTCTTGATCTCATTATTTAGTAATGGTTTTACAAATTTATAGGTAGCTAAATTACTTTCTTCTTTTAAAAGAATTTCGTCACAATTCCCCATAATATTTATTATATTTTTGTTGTCCAATAATTGTTTAGCGGTACCTAATGGATCAATGGGACCGAACAAACTATCTCCTAAATTCACTATTAATTGAATGTCCCGTACTGAAATATCCTTTAGTACAGCTTCTAATGCAAAACTATTACTATGAATATCTGAAATAATTGCGATTGACTCATGCATAAGTTCTCTCCTAACTAATTTTTAACGGCCATTTCTTCTAACGTTCCCCTATTCACGACGCCTGGCGAATGCCAGGTGTGTCCGGCCGCCTCTTCTTCCCTGAAATCCC
>NZ_ASSB01000145.1:0-10359 GCF_000520755.1 Paenibacillus sp. 1-18 | reverse complement strand
AACCCAGCCGTGAACGCTTGGCCCGGCTGCAGCGTTCGCCGGTGCTGCTACATCCGCGCCGCTACATGCTACAGCATGCGGAGCGAATGGACATGCTGCATCAGCGGCTGATCCGCGCGGCAGGCAATCGTGCGCGCTTAAACGCAGAAAAAAACGCCAGGATGCGTCAGGTACTTGAGCGTTTTAACCCGCGTGAACAAATTCGTTCGGCGCGCAAGCAGACAGATATGGCGCAGCGTCAGCTGGAGTCAGCGATACGTGCAATTACGAAAACGGGGCGGCAACAGCTGCACGCGGGCATTCGCCAACTGGATGCGCTGAGCCCACTCAAGGTCATGGCCCGAGGCTACAGCTTGGTATATGATGAGCATGAAAAACGGCTAATCAAGTCGCTCAAAGACGTACAGCCGGGAGATTCCATCAAGATTAAAGTGAGTGACGGGCAGTTGGACTGCCAAGTATGGGGAATGAAGGAGGACGCGAAGCACAGTGGCGAATGAAACGGAACTGAATTTTGAAGCGGCCATGGCCGCTCTTGAAGAAATTGTCGGGCAACTGGAGCACGGTGACGTTCCTCTGGAGCAAGCCATTGATTTGTTCCAGCGTGGCATGAAGCTATCTCAGCTTTGCAGTCAGAAGCTGGAACAGGTCGAACGTAAAATTGAAATGATCGTGGAAGAGGATGGAGATTTGCGCAAGAAGCCATTCGGTGGCGGATTGGATGAAAACGGTGGTGAAGGGGTTGAATAGAACGTCATTCAAGGAATATTTGACCAGGACTTCAGACGCGGTTTCGTCTGCGTTGACCGAGCAGTTTCCGGCCCATTGGAATATTCCCGCAGTTCTTCGAGAATCTATGAGTTATTCACTCACCGCAGGCGGAAAACGGCTGCGGCCTCTGCTTGTGATCGCGGCTGCCGAAGCGTTTGGCGGAAGCAGGGAGGCTGCGCTGCCGGTGGCATGTGCAGTAGAAATGGTACATACGTATTCTCTCATTCACGACGACTTGCCTGCTATGGATGATGATGATTACCGTCGGGGCAAGCTAACAAATCATAAGGTATACGGCGAAGCAGTTGCTATCCTTGCGGGAGACGCATTGCTGACCCATGCCTTTTACAGCGTTGTACAAGCAGGTCGGCTTCATGGCGTTTCACCTGATGCACTACTGTCCATCGTGGAGGAGCTGTCCGAAATGAGCGGAGCACGGGGCATGGTAGGTGGTCAGGTCGCGGATATGTCCGGCGAGCAGGGGTTGACAGGTATCGAGGAACTGGAGTATATCCATCTCCATAAAACCGCTGATTTGATCATTTTCTCTCTCTTGGCAGGTGGACGGATCGGCGGAGCGGACAACAATCAGTTAGAAGCGCTTCGCCAATTTGGACGCGATCTGGGTCTGGCTTTTCAAATTCAGGACGATATACTGGATCTTATAGGCGATGAGAGCAAAATGGGAAAAAAAACGCAAAGTGATGTTGAACAGGAAAAGGTGACCTATCCGTTTTTTATCGGTATGGAGGCGTCTCAGCAGCAAGTGGAGAAGCTCACGGCGTCAGCCAAAAAGGCTTTATTGGAAGGCGCTATACCGGATTCGTCGCGTTTGCTGGAGATTGCGGATTACTTGATGAAGCGTGATCATTAGTACGGTTAATTAATACGGTTAAAGCGGCTTTGACTTGTCTGCGTTTAAGCAAGGTCACAAAGTGTGATATAATATTTGTTAACTTTACAACATTAAACTTGAAGGAAAGCGGGGAGATATGCGTGCTGCTTCCACACATAAAGCAACCAGGCGATCTGAAATCACTGTCGGTTGAGGAGTTGGCTTCTCTAGCCGAGGAAATCAGGAGCTTTTTGATTGAGAAGCTGTCCGTGACTGGGGGGCATCTGGCATCGAATCTGGGAGTGGTTGAGCTCACAATCGCCCTGCATTACTGCTATAACAGTCCGAAGGACAAGATGATTTATGACGTTGGACATCAGGCCTACGTGCACAAAATATTGACAGGGCGAATGGATCGGTTTGATACTCTTCGTCAGCGTGATGGGCTTTGTGGTTTTATAAAAAGAAGCGAGAGCGAGCATGATGTCTGGGAAGCTGGTCATAGTAGCACGTCTCTGTCAGCGGCGATGGGAATGGCTTTGGCACGAGATTTGAAGGGCGAGGACAATAAAGTTATCGCGATGATCGGAGACGGAGCATTAACTGGAGGCATGGCCTTTGAAGCGCTGAACCATATTGGTCATGAACGTAAAAATTTGATGGTCATTCTGAATGACAATGAAATGTCAATAGCGCCGAATGTTGGAGCCATGCATAATTATTTGAGCAAAATCCGCTCGGATCGTCACTATTTGCGGGCGAAGGATGAGCTGGAAGTTTTGTTGAAAAAAATACCCGCAATAGGCGGTAAACTTGCCAAATCGGCTGGCCGTGTCAAGGACAGTCTTAAATATATGATGGTTCCAGGTGTACTGTTTGAGGAACTGGGTCTCACGTATCTCGGTCCGGTTGACGGACATGATTTGCCGAAGCTAATCGAAACCTTCCAGCAGGCCGATAATGTCACTGGTCCTGTGTTGGTGCATGTTGTAACAACAAAGGGTAAGGGCTATAAGCCTGCGGAGACAGATTCACACAAGTGGCACGGAATCAGTCCGTACAAAATAGAATCCGGTCAAGTACTCAAGGCTGTGGGCAACCCCATGTATACGGAAATATTTGGACGAACGCTGATTGAACTGGCTGAGCAGGACGAACGTATTATAGCGGTTACGCCTGCCATGCCTGGTGGTTCAGGCTTGGTACCGTTCAGTAAGGAGTTCCCTACACGGATGATTGACGTCGGCATTGCGGAGCAGCATGCCGCTACAATGTGTGCTGCGTTGGCAATGGAGGGATTGAAGCCGGTATTTGCGGTATACTCCACTTTTATGCAGCGTGCCTATGATCAAATTGTACATGACATTTGCCGTCATAATGCGAATGTAATGTTTGCAATTGACCGCGCAGGTTTTGTCGGGGCTGACGGGGAAACGCACCATGGCGTGTTCGATGTAGCATTTTTGCGTCATATCCCTAATCTTGTGCTTATGATGCCTAAGGATGAAAACGAGCTGCGCCATATGATGAAAACTGCGCTTGACTACGACGATGGCCCAATTGCTTATCGCTATCCGCGTGTTAATGTGGTGGGTGTCCCGTTGGATGCAGAACTGAAAGCTATACCTATCGGCAGTTGGGAGTTTTTGCGCAAAGGTGATGGTTACGCTGTAATTGCTTCTGGCCCGATGCTTCAGGTAGCGGCAGAGGCTGCAGAGGCGATGAAACGCGAAGGCTTGCAGGTGAGTGTCATTAATGCCCGTTTCCTCAAGCCTGTGGATGAGGATATGCTGCGTGAGCTGGCCCGTCAACATACGAAGCTGATCGTTTTGGAAGAAGCTTCTGAAGCGGGAAGTTTGGGTAGCGCCGTGCTGGAATTTTACGCCAAAGAAGAAGTTCAAAATGCTCAGGTGCGTCTTATGGGGATTCCCGATATGTTCGTGGAGCATGGCTCCATTAAAGAGCAGCGCGCTGAAGTGGGTCTCACCGTTGATGCCGTATGCCTCAAGCTCCGCCAATGGGCCGCTGAGCCGGCTTATGGCATGGGACAATCGGTATAAGGGGAACCTGGAGCGAAACGATAATCATTATAAAAAAAGTATGACAACAGCAGCTTGGCTGCCTAAAGGGAGATTAACATGTCTGTTCCGAAGGAACGCATTGATGTATTGCTTGTAGAACAAGGTTTTTTTGAAAGCCGTGAAAAAGCCAAGGCCGCTATTATGGCAGGCCTGGTGCTGGCAGACAGCGAGCGGATTGAGAAGGCGGGTATGAAGGTGCCGCGCGACAGCGAGCTTAAAGTTAAGGGATCGGTGCATCCGTATGTTAGCCGTGGAGGATTGAAGCTGGAAAAGGCCATTCGCCAATTTGCGCTGGACATGAACGGTAGAATAATGCTGGATATCGGCTCATCCACCGGTGGTTTTACGGATTGTGCGCTTCAGCATGGAGCAGAATACGTGTATGCAATTGACGTGGGCTATAATCAACTGGACTGGTCGCTTCGTAACGATGAACGGGTATGTGTCATGGAAAAAACGAATTTCAGGTATATGACACCTGCAGATTTGAGTGGTCCTGTTCCTAACTTTGCAAGCATTGACGTTTCTTTTATTTCGTTACGCATTATTTTGCCGCCATTGCTTGCATTGTTGAAACAACCTGCTGATATTGTAGCTCTGATTAAGCCGCAATTTGAAGCTGGCCGCGAAAAGGTCGGAAAATCCGGTGTAGTCCGTGATCCTGCTACGCATAAAGAAGTGCTGCAGACCATCCTGATGTTTGCGCAAGAGCTTGGTCTCTCGCTGCAAGATTTAGCCTATTCTCCTATTACGGGTGGAGAGGGCAATATTGAATTTTTGGCGCATTGGCATTTGGGCGAGGCTCCGGTTGCAGAATTACCGCTGGAGAAAATCGACTTTCATCCACTGATTGAACGTATCGTTCAGGAAGCAGGTCAGACTTTTAACAATGGTCCGTCGCGCAAGTAACATTCAGGGGTTCTCATGAGTTCGGTGAACTTAAGGGAACCCCTTTTTGGTGTGAGGGATTGATCAACGAACTTACGTTCGCCTATAATGAGAAGTATAGAGGAAAAGGAATTTTACGTCTTGTCCTAGAATATGTCCATGAGGTGATCGGTTCATGGACACGCGATATGATACGGTTATCATTGTTGTGATCGGGGTGATATTAGCAATATGGGCTTTATACAGCCTGCGTGCATGGTTAGAGGAGCCAGAACCACTTGTATTAAAGACAATACCGATTAATGAGGATTTGGACGAAGGGCCTGGCGTGGATTTACTTGAAAACGCGGGTTATGAAGTGGTGGGCGGAAAAATGAAAATACCGCTTGCTTTTAAAGTGAATGGAAATACCGTGTATAGTCGTTTGTTTATAGACTACGTGGCTGTACGAAACGGTTCGACATATATAGTTACAACGTCACGCCGGAAGAAACCAATGGAGTGGAGCGGCCCTGAATTGCGGGACAGGCTTTTACCGTATTTGCTACTCTATCCGGGTTGTGCGGGTGTATTGTACGTCGATACGGACGAGCAAAGGATTCGCCTTATTACATTAGTGGAAGACCTCGAAGAAGAGGAATATGAAGATTAATCCACAGGAGGATTATATGAAGGGTCAACGACATATCAAAATCAGGGAAATTATTTCACAACAGGAGATTGAGACACAGGACGAGTTGGTTGAAGCATTGCGCGAGGCTGGTTTTCAGGTGACTCAGGCCACTGTATCACGCGATATTAAGGAACTGCTGCTCATTAAGGTTCCAATGGATGATGGCAGATATAAATATTCTATGCCTTCAGATCAGCGGTATAATCCGGCGCAGAAGCTGAAACGTACGTTGGTTGACAATTTTCTGCATATTGATTATACAACGAACCTGATTGTAATGAAGTGCCTGCCTGGGACAGCCAATTCCATTGCTGCTTTACTGGACAATATTGAATGGCCTGAGGTTATGGGGACGATTAGCGGGGATGACACCATCTTGATTATTTGTCGGTCCGAAGAGAACAGTGAAGCGATCGTGAATCGTCTTATGGGCTACATTTCCTAATGGCATATCAGGCGTTTTAATTTGTACATCATGAGGTGAAAGAACAATGCTGGTCACTTTGTCTATACGAAATTTGGCAGTTGTAGAGGCTGTTGATGTTCATTTTTTTAAAGGTTTTCACGTCTTGAGTGGAGAAACCGGTGCTGGTAAGTCCATTATTATTGATGCACTTGGTCTGATTGCAGGCGGCAGGGGTTCTGCCGATCTTGTTCGCTACGGGTGTGATAAAGCGGAGATGGAAGCCTTATTTGAACTGCCGGCCAAACATCCAGTGTGGAATACGCTGGAGCAGCAAGGCATTAAAGCCAATTCGGAGGAGCATTTGCTGATCCGGCGCGAACTCACAGTCCAAGGGAAAAGCTCTTCACGAATTAACGGTCAGATGGTTAATTTAACAATGCTGCGTGAGGTAGGGGAGCAACTGGTTAATATCCACGGACAGCATGAACATCAAAGTCTGTTGCGTGCAGATCGTCATCTGGCGCTTTTGGATACGTTTGGGGATTCGGTTATTGGTCCGGTCAAAGCGATTTATCGAGAGCGCTACAATGCTTTTGTCAAAGCTGAAAAAGAAGTACGGGAATTGCAAAGCTCCAGTCAAAAGGCTTATCAGCTATTGGATATGTATCGATTTCAATTGGAAGAGATCGCTGCAGCGGAGCTAAAATTGGGAGAAGATGAATTATTGGCAGAAGAACGGGTCAAGCTATCCCATAGTGAGAAAATGATGGATGGGATATCAGGAGCCTACGAATTGTTAAACGGCCGAGGTGGACTGGACGTGATCAATGATGTGTTGTCCAGACTAAATGATGTCCAGAACTATGACAGCAAAAGTCTTCAGCCTATTGCTGAACAGATTCAATCTGCTTTTTACCAGTTGGAGGATGCGGCATTTCAATTACGTTCGTATCGTGAGGATATTGAATTTAATCCGGGCAAGCTGCATGATGTGGAGCAACGTTTGAATCAAATTACCGGTTTACAGCGAAAATATGGTGATAGTATCGAGCAGATTTTGGAATACTATAGCCGTATTGAGCAGGAAACCGACTTGCTGGAAAATAAGGATGAACGGCTGGAACAATTAATCGCGAAGCGGGACCAGTTGCTTGCAGATTTGCTGGAAATTGCGGAAGAGCTTACGGAAGCACGTGAAATTTGTGCGGAAGAGCTTGCAGAGCAAGTGGAGCAAGAGTTAAAAGACCTTCAAATGGAAAGAACGTCACTCAAAGTGCGTATTGATCCGATTGAAGATCCGCGAGGATATGAATATAAAGGACTACGTGTAAGACCTACCAAGCAGGGCATTGATAATGCGGAATTTCTTATTTCCCCCAATCCCGGTGAACCACTTCGTCCACTTGGTAAAATCGCTTCAGGCGGTGAATTGTCACGTATTATGTTGGCAATGAAGAGCATTTTTGCTCGTCATGATCAAATTCCGGTACTTATTTTTGACGAGGTGGATACCGGGGTAAGTGGTCGTGCGGCCCAATCTATTGCTGAGAAGCTGTATCGTTTGTCTTCTGTCTGTCAGGTGTTTTCCATTACTCATTTACCGCAGGTGGCATGCATGGCAGATCACCAGTATCTCATTGAGAAAAATGTTCATGATGGACGAACCATGACACAAATTGAGGGATTAACCGAAGAAGGGCGTGTCAAAGAATTGGCACGTATGCTGGGTGGAGTGGAGATTACCGAAAAAACATTGCATCACGCACAGGAAATGTTGAATTTGGCGGAAGGAAAGAAAGCCTGAAAAGAGCGGCTGGCGTAATGATTAACAGTTATAAAAGCCTGGGGGCAAGGTTACCTTATAGGTACGCAATTGGCGACCACCTTTACTCGTCAAGCGAAAGAAGCAAAGGGAGCGTGACAGCCATTGAATTTTTACTCCAGGATCAAATTGCTCGGTCTTTTGCTTGTTTTTCTTATGTGTTCTATCGGTAACGCTAAGTATGTGCATGCAGCGCTGCCTCCACATGCTTCTTTGGATTGGTTTGGTCCTAAAAGCACGAGGACGGCCCAAGAAAGCGTGATTCCGGATTTAAAGGTATACCCGGGAGGACAGACGATTGGGGTCAAGGTAAAATCATCAGGAGTGCTTGTCGTCGGCCATCATGTCATCCAGGAAAGTAATGATCGCAAGGTGTCACCTGGAGAGACAGCAGGAATTCGTCTAGGGGATCGCATTACGCATATGAACGGCAAGCCTTTGGATAGTCTGGCAAAGGTTGCGGAGGCTGTAGATGAAGCAGGCAAGAACAAGAAGCCGCTCGACATCACGCTTTGTCGTGGGGAGCAGACGATTTCCACCAAGCTAACACCAGCTTATGATTCAGATGATAAAGCTTGGCGATTGGGATTGTACATTAGAGATTCGGCTGCGGGCGTAGGTACATTAACTTTTTACGCACCAGATCAGGGTGTATACGGCGCTTTAGGGCACGTCATTACCGATATGAATACTCAAACTCCTATTGTCGTGGGAAGCGGAGAGATTGTACAATCCAATGTGACGTCAATTGCAAAAAGCCAAAGCGGGGAGCCTGGTGAAAAACGCGCTCATTTTCTCAAAGATCATCGGATATTAGGTAATATTGAACGTAATACGAACTTCGGAATTTTTGGGAAAATGTCCGATGAGCCGCAATATGGCTTGTATTCCAAACCCATTCCTGTGGCTCTTGCCAATGAAGTAAAGGAAGGACCCGCAGAAATATTGACCGTTTTGGAGGGACAGCAGATTCAACGGTTTCAGGCTGAAATTGTACACATTTCTCAGCAGGATAAGCCAGCAACCAAAGGACTTGTGATCCGTATTATAGATCCAAAGCTGCTGGAGAAGACTGGAGGAATCGTGCAAGGAATGAGCGGTAGTCCAATTATTCAAAATGGCAAGCTTATCGGGGCTGTGACACATGTATTCGTAAACGATCCGAAATCAGGCTACGGTTGTTTTATAGAATGGATGCTTCGTGATGCAGGAATCATGCAAAATAACGTGAGCATGACAACTAATCTTAAGGCGAGCTAGTGGCCTTAAGATTTTTTTGTCGAAAAGCCGGGAATTAGCTCATAATAACAAGATAAAGAATTAATTATAATGGAAACGATAAAAAAAATAAATAAAAATAATTTTCGACAGAAGGAATTCATAATTCGATGTCGAAATCATATACTCCGACAAGAAATATTTATATACTGTAAATAGAAATCCCAACGGAATAACACTCAATAAGGAGGAAGTACATTGCAAAAAATCGAGGTATTGTTGGCTGATGACAACCGGGAATTTACGAATTTGCTTGCTGAATATATTTCCGATCAGGAGGATATGGAAGTAACAGGAATCGCCTATAATGGTGAAGAAGTGCTTCAACGCATCGCAGAATCCCGCAACATACCTGATGTACTTATTTTAGATATAATTATGCCTCATCTGGATGGCCTTGGCGTACTGGAGCGTTTGAGAGAAATGAACCTGACTCCACAGCCGAAAATCATCATGCTGACTGCGTTCGGCCAAGAAAATATTACACAGAGAGCCGTACAGCTCGGGGCATCTTATTATATTTTAAAGCCGTTTGACATGGAAGTGCTTGCTAATCGTGTTCGCCAATTGGTGGGTCCACAGCTAGTCAGCAACAGTCCGGTGACCGTTTCATCCATTCGTTCCAATGTTGTGCCGATGGGGAAGACAAAAAATCTGGACGCCAGTATTACGGCTATCATTCATGAGATCGGTGTACCAGCTCATATTAAGGGCTATCAATATTTACGCGAAGCCATCACGATGGTATACAACAATATCGAAATTTTGGGTGCGATCACCAAAACATTATATCCAGCAATCGCCGAAAAATTCAAAACGACGGCATCTCGCGTAGAACGCGCCATTCGTCATGCCATCGAGGTAGCATGGACACGTGGCAATATCGACAGCATCTCACACCTGTTCGGGTACACGATTAATATCTCCAAATCGAAGCCAACCAACTCAGAGTTCATCGCGATGGTGGCAGATAAGCTGCGGATTGAGAATAAGGTGTCCTGACACTGATGAACTTCTAAATAACCGATCAACTAATACCACTCTTTATTGGGTCATTCAAGACCAGTAAAGAAGTGGTATTTTTAATAATCGATTTTGAATTTCCTCTGCCACCATATCAAGTATCCACTTGACGCAGGGCGAGTACAAGCTTGTAAACCAATAAGCACTAAACAACCTTGGATGGAAGTGGTTAACAAAACGAAGTAGATCAAAGAATTAAAAAAATGGATAAAAATTTAAGAAAAACATATTAGTTCCTTTTTACTATTGTAAATGGATTAGATAAATGTAATACTAGAATGGTAGCTGGCCAGCTTAAATACTATGCCCATAGGAGGCTCGGTTGTTGTGAAAAAAAGAATCGCCGCAATTCTATTGTTTATGTTTGCAATGTTCTCCACATTTAGTTCTGTAAGTGCAGCCGATGGAACCGTTCCGCTGTATCGTTACTACAACAACACTGAACATTTCTATACCACTAATTTTGATGAGCTTGGCAACGGTAGAAGTGGTTATAGTCTTGAAGGCATACAAGGTTACATTTTCCCACAACAGCAACCAGACACATTACCGCTATATAGATACTATAACGGTACAGATCAC
>NZ_ASSB01000144.1:0-406 GCF_000520755.1 Paenibacillus sp. 1-18 | reverse complement strand
CCCTCCCCATCAGAGTTAACATACACACACTCAAACAACAGGAGGGAAAACAAGCTATGTCAAATTGGCCAGAATGGTTTCTGGAAGCATTACGCCAGCGGTTTTATCAGTTGGAACTAACCAGTGAACAACAGGCTTCAAATCTACCAGAGGACAAAAATCTATTCACGCAAATGGATCAATTCAAAATGAATCAAAACGAGGATATTCAACATCTACTATCCGAATGGGAAGAAGCCATAGGCTATCAGCTAAGTCAGGACAGACAGTCCATCTATATGGAAGGAGTAAAAGACGGGATTCGATTGATCCTTCCCGTCATACAACCCACAGTTACTCGTTAGCTTTTGATCACTTTAGCCTATGTTTCTGTTAATCCAATATTTCATCTATGCTCATTCCACTA
>NZ_ASSB01000143.1:0-17347 GCF_000520755.1 Paenibacillus sp. 1-18 | reverse complement strand
CCAACTGAGCCGCTGCGTCGTCGAACACGACAAGCGGCGCTTCCAGCGCCAGCACCGCAGCAATGGCAGTGCGTTGGCGCTGGCCTCCCGAGAGGCGGCGCACGAAGGAGCCGCGTTCGGGAGCAAGGCCGACGGCCTCCAGCGCAGCAGTGAGGCGCTGCGCAATTTCTGCCGGAGGCACGCGCAGGTTCTCCGGCCCGAAAGCAATCTCGTCTTCGACGATTCCCTGCACCAGTTGGGCATCCGGGTCCTGAAGCACGACGCCGACGGTGGAGGCGACAGCAGCCAGGTCAGCCGTATCGGGGTCCAGCCCGTACACGGTTAGCTCCCCAGTCCGTTCCCCTTCGCCGGAACGGGACAATCCGCCATGAAGTAGCTGGCAGAGCGTAGATTTTCCACTTCCGCTGGCTCCGACAATCGCTACATGCTCACCCACCATAATATCCAGCGTCAAGCCATGTAACGCTGGCTCGGCCTGATCATCATAACGGTAGCCAAAATCCTTCAAGGACACGGCTATTTTATATCCAGATTCACAAAAGCTATGCACGCGAAGCGCGTCCCAGTTCAAACCGTTTTAACAGGCCCGTGCGATTCAAGGCATCGCCCAACACTTTCGTGAGCAGACCACACAGGATGATACCACTGAGAATGCGCACGACCAGTGTAATCGTAAGCACCTTCCAGCCCCAATGCATATAGCCAAACATATTGGCTGCCACAATAAACCACAACGGAACCATGGCTCCACCCGCCAGCATCAGCGAAGCTACATTCCAGCGTCGATAGCGCAGTAAGGCAAATACCAGTTCAGCAACGATCATATAGCATACAGCTGCCGCGATGATAGCAGCAAAACCGTATGCAGTGCCTATAAAGGACTGTACCACTGCGCCAAATGAATAAGCAATAACCGCTGTGCCCGGCTTGCGAATAATATAGTAGGCCAGCAAACCATATATCATGTACAGTCCGACAATAACGGAAGTCGCAATAGGCCCTCCCAGACTGTTTAACGTTTTGTTAACAAGTGACAAATAAACAGTCATAACGCCGTTCAACGTTGCCAGCATCGCCATCAGCACGATATCCAGTGTTGTAAATTTTGCGAAAATACGAGATTCCTTCATATGTATTTTCATAGCTCCTCTCCATAATCTAAATGTTTAAGGTAACAGCCCCATTGTTCCCTGTACAAGCTGCTACTGTATAAATGTATTCACCCGCACTTATATTGTCAACCAAAATATATTTATAAAGTTGACAATATAGATAAAAAAGGGATGTCGTTTATAAGCTCCACCATAAAACAGCCGTAGCTATTACAGCGACCAGAGCGACCATAATACCCAGGTAGCTGGAACGTCCACTCTCCAGTGTGCGAAGATAAGTCCGGTCTGCATAAGCGCCAAAACCTTTTCCCTCCATAGCCAGCGCAGTCTGCTGGACTCGCCTCACTGCATTCACGAGCACGGCAGCCGCATACCCGCTCCAATAGGCTATTCGATTTTTCAGCCCTCGAGGCGGCTCCTGTCCACGAACCCGCCGTGCCGCCATCATTGTACGTCCTTCCTCTTCCAGCAAAGGAAAAAACGTTAGCGCCACCGAAATACCAAATGCAAACCGATAAGGAACACGCAAATGCAAATTCAAGGCCTGTACAAAATCTCTGGGGTCCGTTGTCGAGAGATAAATATAAGAAGCCAAAAACAGTACAAAAATCCGCAGCGTTAACGCCCCTGCGATATCCAGCCCTTCTGTTGTAATCGCAATCGGTCCCCAGGACATCACTGTATGTCCTTCACGAACCGCCAGAATAGACAATATAAAATATGGAATGCCTAAACCAATCAGGAACGACATAGCCCGAAGCTGGCGTACCAAGGTCAGACGTGCACCTAGCCAGGCCACAGCGATCAGTACAGCCAATAGCGCCGATTCGTGCAGCGTGGAATCCCATGCCATCGACAGCAGACTAAAGCATCCCACCCAAGTCAGCTTACTTAATGGTCCCAGCCTGTGCAACAGCGATGACCCGCCGTTATACTGAAACAGCATTGCGCTTCGCCTCCAGTCTGAGCCACTCCTCATGCAGTAAAGAATACATCAGCATATCCTTAAAGCCTGTAGATGTATGCTGCACCTGCCGCAATAGCCCTTCCTGTGTCCAGCCCATTGAGGACAGCAAGGCTTGCGAGCCTGTATTGCGCGGGTCCACCAATGCTTCCATCCGATTCAACCGTATCGTGTTATACCCGAATGACAGCACCAACCGCAGTGCCTCGGTCATGTAGCCCTGTCGCCAATAGCGTTTGGTCAGCTCATAGCCAATTTCAGCTTTATAAGCCCCGTCGGTCTGCCAATAATTAAAGCCGCAGCTTCCAATCAGCTTCCCGTTCTCCTTCAGTTCGATTCCCCAGCGCAGTGCATCCTCCGTCTTCGCCAGATCATTTAACAGCTCAATCATATCCTCTGCATCCTCACGCCCAGACATACCGGAAAGGTTCAAATAACAGCGAACCTCCGGATCAGACCAGCACGTGAACATTGCAGCTGCATCCGCGGTTTCCATCCTTCGCAGACGAAGTCGCGGGCCTTCCAGCGGTGGTATATGCCCCTTACATGCATATGCACACATGTTCAATCATCCTTCCAGCATCAAAATGACAACAAATCTACGCTACATTTAAGCATACACTTCCAACAAACACAACCTTCTTTATGGTTGAGAAGCTTTTATATATAAAAATAGCCCTCCTGCTCCTAAAATCAGGAATGAGGCGGGCAACTTTTTTTTATGAGATTTGCGCTCCTCTGTGTTCAGGAAGAGACATGGGTAGCGGCGCGCATCGGTTTCTTCACAACATCCTTGTACAATACGCCCAGCATCGACTGAATTTCCTGTAATTCATTGATCCCCGCACCGGTAATGCTGAACAAATCATCATGCGGTGTCAGAAAGTTTTCCTGCGTCAGGTTTTCAAGTTCCTGCTTGACCTCACGTTCTCCTACGCGGTAACCGCGCTCTTCCAATACAGGTTGGATATCTCTCACTGTCAGATCGTTCTGCTGTGCATAGGAAAGCATCTGGATACGGATAAACAAGTTTTGAACATCTGCATGCATGGCTGTAACTCCTTCCCGGCTTAAGGCCAACAACGTTATACTGTTTTTACCCATAGAAAACAAGCGGGAAACAGATGAGGAACAGCCCTTGCGGAATTACTCTCCGTATTCCTTAAATTTCAGTTCATAAAATGGCCCCTTCGAATTATAGGAACCGATCAGAGCAGGCGATCCACTCTTCGTAAAATGCACGACTGCTGTCATTTTCGGGTCCAAAGTCGCTTTATATCCAGTCAGATCAACCTTCAAAAGCTCCTTGGACTGTTTGGCTGCATTTTTCAGCAATTGGTCCTCACTGTAGGATTTCATTTTTTTGAATGCTTAGCTGTCCTTTAGCTCACTCCAGGGCTGGTTCAAGTATATTCTTTCTAATCCACCTGATTGGGTGATCATTACCTGGCTGTGCTCAAAACCTTTTACACTGAAATCCCAGCCGCTCTCACCACCCAAGCTCCATTTTTTCGCTCCGTCCAGGGTAAAACTCTTGCCCGTCACGTTTTTCAAATGTTCCTGTGCCTTTTGCACAACCTTACTATCCCCCCCCTTTGAGCGATGAAGCCAAGATCGTCTGTGTCGATTTGGTTTGTTGGGCGGAAGCGGCATATACTTCAGCCACAGGCACTGCTGTCAGGATCAAACTGGCGACCACCGCTGAGCCAAGTGCATAATATACCTTTTTCATATTTAACAACTCCTATCCTTTTCCTAAAATTAAGATATACATAGATTAGAGGACGGAAATGATCAAAAGGTTACAGATGGATTTTCCTCTTGACTGAATGTATACAATCGTTATATCTTAAATTAATTAACCAATGGTAAAAGTCATTTGAATAATTAACTATTTTGGGTAATCCTTGCAACAGATCCTATAAAAATTAATGTTAGGAGCGTGGACTCTACATGTTTCAAGCTATCCCTTACGAAGGTACTCGTCAAGAACAATACGAATCCGTTCTTGGACAACTCCGTGCACTTGTTCACGATGAATCCAATACCATTGCCAATCTAGCGAACGCGTCTGCGCTACTGGGTCATTTTCTGCCAGATGTTAACTGGAGCGGCTTCTATCTCTATGATGGAACCGAGCTTGTACTTGGTCCTTTCCAGGGCTTACCCGCATGTATACGGATTCCCCTGGGACGCGGCGTATGCGGCACAGCTGCAGCGGAACGGAGAACGCTAGTCATCGACGATGTGCATGCATTTCCAGGACATATCGCCTGTGACGCTGCTTCCAATAGCGAAATCGTGATCCCTCTGATCAAGAATGAGGAACTGATTGGAGTTCTGGACGTTGACAGTCCGCTAAAAGGCCGCTTTGACCACGATGATCGTGTATTCCTAGAGGAATTTACGTCTATCCTGGTGTCCAGTCTGTAACCAAAATTGTGCATATATATGGTCTTCCTTCGCCACAATATATGAGGGTTCTAAACCTAAAACTACCCAGCGAAGGAGTTTGATGATCAGTGTACAACACCATGGGTCCACAACAGCAGCTTCATCAATGCGAACAAATTATGCAGCAATTGGTACAACAAACACAGCAAGGAACTGCCATGTATCAGCAATTGCTGCAACAAGAGCAACAAAATGCATCCAGTCTTGAAAGCTTGGTGCAACGTGAACGTAATGCGGCTCAAATGATCCAAACCGCAATTCAGCACCATCAACAAGCTATGCAGCAATACCAACAAGTCATTCAATTGTGTAGTCAGTTGGAAAACACCATCCGCTCCAGCAGCCAAATGACTCAACCTGGATTTGGTGATAACTATGCCTCCCGCAGTATGCAACCATCTTCCTATGGTACAGGAAGCCATATGAGTCACAGCTTCCCGCAACATATGGGTATGGCTGGGCAACAGTATGCAACCAGCGGGAACATGCAACACTATGGAAGCAACAGCCAGCAAGGCATAAGAACGACACACAGCAGCATGTAAAGAAGGCTTTACACACAAAAGGGATGAACAGTAAGCCGTTAAAACTCAGCTTGCTGCTCATCCCTTATTACACTTCTTCTCACAGCCTTTTTCGCCAGCTGCCGAGTTCTCATGCTTATTCAATCAATTCTATTGTTTAAAATTTCCCCATAACTACACGATCATAATAAGCGATTTTCTGAATGATCTTCTCCAAATTGCTCTGTGTTTGGGCCATATGTTCTTCTATCTTTTTCTTATGGTCTACAAGAAGCTCTCTTCTCTCATGTATGGTAGCTTCGCCTTGTGCATTAAGCTCAAGATATGCCTTAATCTCTTCAATCGTCATCCCGGTATCTTTCATAGCCATAAGGAACCTAATCCAGTCGATTTGCTTATCCGTATATACTCTTCTTCCGCCTTCATCCCGACCGACATCAGGCAATATCCCCTCTTTTTCATAATAACGCAGTGTTGATGCAGGCAATCCACTCTTGATTTGAACTTCTCTGATGGAGTACACGGTTAATTCCCTCCTCATTCTTCTACTCTCTTAAAGTCAGCTTTAGCCATAAGTATATGTTTTTATAGAAAAGAGCGCAAAAAAGAAAACATATTTTGGGATATAATTGTATACTTTTCAACAATTTACTTAATATATGCGATTGCTCCTCTAAGCCTATTCTTTTTTATCCTCTTCATTTAGTATTATAAGGATATAAAAAAAGGAGGTTATCATTTGAAAAGTACAGGTATGACACGTCCCTTAGATGCGTTAGGCCGTATTGTCATCCCCAAAGAAATGCGAATTTCTATGGATTACAATGTGGGTGACCCTGTTGAGATTTTTGCAGATGAGGAAACCGGTACTCTCGCCCTTCGAAAATATACCGGGGTAACGTGCAAAATGTGTGGTTCAACAGAGCAGCTGACTTATTTTAGAGACAGCTTTATTTGCGGGGAATGTATCGAAAGTCTAAAGAACGGTACGAATCTTAGTCCCATGATAAGGCCAGCCAAATCGGCTTTCCCCATCGGAGATCGCTCTCATAGGGAGTCTAAGCGCCTGCGCCGATCGACACAGCAGATGATCGAAAATCTGAAAGAATTAATGCAAAAGCACCCTAATGCAGCACAGCACGAATATGCCAAAATACTTGAGGTTTCCCAAGCCCGTATATCCCAGCTCAAAAAGATGCTATAACTTCAGCTTGCTACCCTACATAGGTCTACATCAGAGATTTCATCATGTACAGCTGCTTTTGAACCGTGATACGCGTCACCATAGCTAACCGACAAAAACCATAGACGTCCATGGCAATAATTTTATACTGGGAATAAAGAACCACCGGAGCTTTTACAGGCGAATCCCTGTACCCGGTGGCTCTTTGTTTTCAAAGACATTTCCTATAACGGGAAAAGGCACTAAGAATCGGATCAACCAAGCCCAAGCCCATAAATGAAATAACACAGGCAAAGGCGACCGCCCAGACGGCTTTGGGCTGAGACAGCAAGCCTGACTGTTTTTTTAGATCATCAGGGACTTTTAACTCATCAGGTAAACTATGTTGAGAACTCATGAATGATGTAACCTCCAAATCTGATTGTAAATATTCCTCGTTAGGACAGGTCGCTGCCAAGCTCCTCATCAAGCAGAGCCTTCCGTTCACGAACCCTGGCCCGTAGCTTCTCCAGCTCAGTCTGAAGCATGCGGATGCTGTTGATTTTCTCCTCCATCATCTCCAATTGTTCGTTCAGAGTGATCTCCATATCCACCAGCATGGCCCTGCGCTCAGCAGGTTGCAAATGATCCGTATGCTCGCGATATTCCTCCCGTTGACCCTTGAGCATCTCCGCTGTGGACATGTAGCGCTGAAGCTCTTGCAAGGAGAATCCAAGCACTTCCTTGGCACTCACTATTTTTTTAAGTAAATCCACATCCTCCTGCGTATACAGCCTCATATTACCTTCGCTGCGCCGCGGGGAGGGCAACAAACCGATTTCCTCATAATAACGAATGGTTCGCTTCGTCAGGCCGCTTTGCTTGGCGACCTCATCAATTTTATACGTAACCATGACACCCACCTTATGAAAAATCTTATATATAAATATTACGTCCATATGACGTTAACGTCAACGTTAACTTTTGAAAACAAAAAAACCGCCTCTGTTCAAGGCGGTTCTGTTCCGACAGATATGGCTTTACAATGGCCATAGACCTGAAGCATCGGCGCTCAAGCCCATGAATGCAGCACTAGATGAAACAAGTCCGAGTGATGATAACCAGCAAAATGAAGAGAACCAGAATAACACCAGTAGAAGTCCACATGTTATAACCGCAACAACCTCTGTCTACTTCACCCATTTCAAATTCCTCCTCTCTGTTGACAGCAAATCGCCCGAATTTGAAATCTTGAGCTGTGAATCAGATGATAAATGCTTTGGTGATAATAACAAGCAGGATGAAAAGTACCAGAATCGCTCCTGTGGATGTAAAAGCTCCATAACCAGCGCCTACTCCAGACATGCTGATTCCTCCCTTCATGGTTTACAAAAGCATCTTATGCTTATGCCGTCATCCATGATAGGGACAAATGCCGCGCCGATCGCCCAATTATAGATACATGCTGTAGCTGCGCTATCCTTCAGATGCCAGCATACCGCGATACAGCAGGTTGCGTGCTTGTTTGGCAAGTACAGATGGGCTTTCGCGTCCAGGCAGCAATTTGGTTAACGTCAGTCGTTCAATCAAACCGATGACGCATTCTGCTGTCAATTCAGGGTCCAGTTCCTCACGGCAAGAACCCCACCGCTGTGCCGCCAGCAAATGCTTTTTGATATGCTCAGCCATTTCCGCCTTAATCCGCACCGAGTCGGCCGCCTGGTAAAATCCAACACGGGTCATCGCAGGATTATGGGACAGCATACGAAAAATAGCTTCCAGAAATACCTGTCCCCGTTTCAAAATTTCAGCTTTACTCTGATCCGGCTCCACCTTCATGCTTTGCACCGTTTCGTTCACCAAAGCACGGAAGCTCTCGACAAGCTCCTCATAAATCTGTTCCTTGCTTTCAAAATGAATATAAAAATCCGGCTGCGTTAATCCTGCACGTGCCGCAATTGAGCTTACCTTTGTCTGATAAAAACCCGTTTGAGCGAACTCTTCAGCCCCCGCTTCCAGTAACAACCGTCGACTTCCCCGACTTCTGATTCCCGCTCTCTTCACGGTCTTGCCCCCTTACTCCATAAATCTATCGTATTATAAGGTTCCTTTGCAGTAAGAACAACGGGCTTGAGAATGATATATACCTGTCCTTCAAAAGTCCTAATACAGATGAAACGAAGACTTTGAAAGTCAAGGGCTACTTCTTTAATATATATTTAACCCGTTAGGCCATGAGCGAGCAGGAATAAATCGTCCTAAATCAAAAATGAACATAGAAACGGAGTAGAAGAATTATCTCAGTGATGGGGACAATATTTGCGCATCATTTCAATCGTGGCCAGATCATTATCCAGCCCCCGTTTTTGCAAGCCATCCACGATCTGCTGACGCTCCTGACCTTTGACATTCTGACCGAATTTGAACTTGGCGGTCCATTCATCCGGTACGATTTTGATCAAAGCGACCCCTTTCAGACGTGAAGTATACCGAGGATCACTGGCATCAATAGTGTCATAGCCGCCTTCCGGCTGCAGCTTGTTCATAAAAATGGAAAATGCCGCCGCCTTTTCTTCCAGATCAACTACAAGTTCCGCATGTCCACGCACGGTAACGCTCTTAAAAAACGCAGTCGCCGGACATGCCATATGCTCGTCTATAAAGTAGGACGGAATCAACGCATACTCCTTGGCAGCGGAAAAGGTGACCCGGTTATCCTCCTTCATCCGTTCTATCTTTTCTCCGGCACGGCTGCCATGTATATAAAACACACCATTTCCATAAGCAAAATTCAAGGGGACCACACGCGGAAAACCATCCTCGCTGTTGAGACCTAAAAATCCGAAACTGACCTCGTTCAGAAATTGCTCTATTTCCTCTTCTTCTGTCACTGTAAATTCTTTTCTTCTCATGATTAGCTCTCCTTCCTTCTATTGACCAACGGTACGTTTCAGATTATGTTGAAAATGGATGTATAAAAAGATCCAATCTGAACAAAAATAAGTAGTCCAATATAAGGAGCAGGGTATGGATATTACAATTGCTTACCAGCGTGCTATTCAGAAATATCATCATAAATATTTGGCATTGTATCACGCTCTCCGGGACGGGATTCTTAACGGCTCCCTTGCTGGCGGTACGCGCCTGCCCTCCAGTCGTGATCTGGCTATGATGTATGGAATTTCGCGTGGCAGTGTTGCCGAAGCCTACGATATGCTGTTGGCAGAAGGATATGTAGAAGCGGCGGTAGGCAGAGGAACCTTTGTTATTGAGCAGACAGCTATGCTGCCGAACCCATCTCTAATCGGCCAGCAGAACCAAAATCGACCTTTTTCAAACCAAAAAGCCCCCGCTCTGTCAGCCTGGGGACAACGAATCATGCAGCTGGAAAGGGAGCGAAAATTACTGTCAGCTACTGCTTTTGTTGAGGATAGAAATGCTGCACAGCAGCCCTTGATTTCTTTTCAGGCAGGAGAAGTCGTATTGGAGGGCAGCTCACAGCTCGCATGGAAAAGTGCACTGGCTGCCGCTGGCAAAGACCTGCAAAAACCTTCGTCTGACTCAGCGACTGCGCCGGTCAATGGCGATGAATGGCTGCGTGAAGCGATTTGCCAGCATGTTGGCAGGACACGTGGGATTACAGCCCACCCGGACCAAGTCGTTTTATGCAGTGGTTCCATGGAAGTGATTACCCTGTTATGCCAACTGCTTATTGATGAACAGGATACAATTATATTGGAAAATCCCTGTTATGCCGGAATTTATCGAGCAGTTATGGCCTCGGGCGGACAGATTCAGGCTGCTGAACTGGATCAGCAAGGAATAGTCCCGCAGGATTGGGATTCCAAGCTACTGTTTGTGACGCCGGGAAGACAGTTCCCGACCGGTGCTGTTTTGCCACTGGCACGCCGTCAACATATTTTGCAATGGGCGATATCCCGAGATGCCTGGATTATCGAGGACGATTATGACAGTGAATTCCGCTGGGCTGGACGGCCCATCGAACCCTTAAAAGCATTGGATCGCGCAGATTGCGTAATCTATGTCGGTTCCTTTTCCAAAAGCATGTTCAGCAGCCTTCGACTTGGATATGCGATCCTGCCTGCTGCACTCGCCCAAGCGCTGACAGCTGCCAAACGGCTATATGATCCCCTGCCGCCTGCCCGTTTGGAACAACGTGCACTAGCACGTTTTATGATGCGCGGCGACTATGCTCGCCATTTGCGGCGGATGACCCGTATATACAGATCACGCTACGACGTGTTCCAGCGCGAAATGCAGCAACTGAGCGAACTGTTTCACTGGCATCAGAGCGATTGCGGGCTGCATGCCTATGCCATCTGGAAGCATGAGCGTGCTCCATATCATCATTTGATGCGGACAGCACAGGGTTACGGAGTTACATGGCGGGATGCCGCCGATTATCAGCTGACCCCAGGTTCCCCAGCTGCCTGCTTTATCTTTGCCCATTTAACGGAGCAGCAGATTATTGAAGGGATTAGGCGTCTGCGCCAGGCCTGGGACAGTATCAAACATCTGTATTAACGCAGAGAATCAGATGCAAAGTTGATCAGCAGGAAGTGAAAGGCCGTTAGCCCTAACAGTCCCATAAAAGACGATGAAGTTCTTATTACATAATTAAATTCGGAACTTTTAAATCTCGTGATGTATGATCAACATTTGTAAAGAAAATACTGGAATCCATAAATATTGCGAATTGTGTGGTGCTTTTGAATGGATGATTTCTTGAAAGTGAATTTTTGGGAAATGAGTTTAAGGGCAAGCCTTTCTTTTTTTGTTCTATTAATACTAGCGCGGCTCCTTGGAAAAAAACAACTTAGTCAACTTACTTATTTTAACTATGTTACAGGGATCACTATCGGTTCAATCACAGCGGATATTGCTGGCAGAAGTGAGACGCCTTTTTTAAATGGACTCATTAGTTTAGTCTGGTGGTGTGCTCTTACAATTTTTATCGGGTATGTTG
This sequence comes from Paenibacillus sp. 1-18, assembly GCF_000520755.1. Taxonomy (NCBI): domain Bacteria; kingdom Bacillati; phylum Bacillota; class Bacilli; order Caryophanales; family Paenibacillaceae; genus Paenibacillus; species Paenibacillus sp. 1-18. Next base: position 6,144 of record NZ_ASSB01000143.1, on the reverse strand, counting down.
GCTTGAAATCGAGCAAAGCCCGAATCCTGTTTGATGGACAACCTACAATTGTCATAAAGGAAGGAAAAATACTTAAGAAGGCACTTCAACGAACACACCTCAATCTTGATGACCTTAGTATGATGCTTCGAAAGAAAGATGTCTTCAGTCTCCAAGACGTTCATTATGCAATTCTGGAACCTGACGGACAATTTAGTATTTTAAAAAAGGAATTTAAGCAAAATATCACTAAAGAAGACATGAATATACCTACCTCAACTTTTACTTATCTTCCTTCAGAAATCATTTCGGATGGTAAGATCGTAAAAAAGAATCTAATAGAACTGAACTTAACGGAAAAATGGGTGCATGACGAATTAAAGAAACATGGAATCCAAACAATACAAGAAGTCTTTTATGCAGAAATTCAAAAAGACGGTTCCCTTTTTATTAACAAATAGGCATATGATGCATAAGGGGACTGCCAGTGACGGCACTGCACAATCACTGGCTATTCGATAAACCTAATCTTTGGTATATCCACTTCGAAAAAGTAGATAAAAAAAGTAAACATTCAATAAATGCTAGAGATCCACTTTGGTGGATCATCTTTTTTTGTTATGGGCGTCACATAAGACAATACAGACTAATATTATACATGAGCCCATTTATCTATAAAGGAGCGCTTTATGAAAAAGAAATTAATTTTTGATTATATTGTCGTAGGAACAGGTCCTGCGGGTGCTGTAATTGCCAAAACCCTTACGGATGACAAGCAAACATCGGTTCTTGTATTAGAAGCAGGGGGGAATAACGACAAAGACAAACCAATAAGGGACTCTACCTTTGCCCTGGAACTGGAGGAACAATTTTTCCCCGAATACTTTTGGCAAGGGGAAGGCATTCCACAAAGTGGAGTAGATGATCGGACATTCGAATGGACCACAGGACGGCTGCTAGGCGGTGGTTCATCAATTAACGGCGAGCAGTATGTACGACCTACTTCGGCTGTATTTAGAGAATGGGAAAGGCTTTTGGGCCCATTATGGTCACCTAGAAGAGCTATTCGCCGATTCAAAAAACTGGAGAAGTACAACGGGGCAACGAATAACCCGAAAGTCCACGGATTTAGCGGGCGGATTGATATTAGGCAAGCCCCTGAAAATCCTACGTCTATGGCGCAAAAACTCACCTCGGCCATTGAACGTGCTACAGGTTTTCCGGAAATCCTCGATTATAATGATCCTAAGACTCCCCTTGGCCCCTTTACCCGGTGGCAGTTGTTCCAGAACCCGGATGGTCGAAGGGAAAACTCTTCAACTGCTTTCCTCTCGCCGGCGATCATGACTCCTTCCGGCCAGGGCGTTAACGGCCGAAAGTTGAGGGTTTTCTTTAGATCAACAACTCTGCGCGTTCTTTTCACTAATAAGTGCGCTGTAGGAGTAGAATTCCTACGGGAAGGAACATGTACCCTAGCTTATGCGCGGAAGAAGGTCATCCTTTCAGCAGGCATTAACAGCGCCCAGTTATTAATGCTTTCCAGAATCGGGCCGGCAAAATCGCTTAAAGACAAAGGGATTCGCGTAGTATTTAATAATCCCAACGTAGGCAAAAGCCTACGAAACCATACCCTGAACTTCGCCTCCTTCTCAACCAATCCCAAAGATCGCGCACTGCCTTCGAATGATCCGAGTGCTCTATATACGGGCGGGGCTTTCTTGCCTGATCCAAGCGAAACGGAGAACAATCGTCGGGCGGTTCAAATGCTAGGCATTGGTTCCGAAGGCATGCTCACCCTCGCTTTGCTTTATTTACGCCCTACAAGCCGGGGGTCGATCAAATTACAAAACAATGACCCTCTGAAAATCGTGCTTGCAGACGAAGGTTTTCTCTCGAATCCAAAGGACATGGAAGCGGTGAAAAACATATATAAAATTTATGTCAAGAACATAGCGGGAGAGCTAGCGGCCATTGACCCATCATATCAGCTCGTTTCTCCGACGCTTGACGTTATTGACGACGACTCCAGCTTGGAGGAGTTTATCAAGCAAAATTTTGACCATAATCATCACCAGCAAGGTTCTCTTCGTATGGCCCCATTAAATACAGGAGGCGTCGTGGACCGCAAAGGCAACGTGCATGGAGTCAAAAATTTAATTGTTGCCGATGCTTCTATCATTCCTTTCACGGTAGACGGCAACACCTCCGCCGCTGCATACCTGATAGGGTATACCATAGCACGGCAATTAAAGCTGCTGGATAAAAACATACGTGCTCGAAAATTGAGATGGCAACGATATGAAGAAAATGAAGAGTAACCTGAGTAGCCTGGCCCCCCTTATTTAATCACTAGCCCCAAAAGGCCCACAAATGATGAAGCCTGATGAGGTGAGATGATGCAGCCATTCAAGTCTTCTATCTCCACCTGCAGTCCATCGAATTCACAATCGCTCAAATCAATCCCTTTGAGCTTGGACCCCGACAGCATCGCCTGATCCAGATTACAGCGGGTAAAAAAGGTTTTCTGTAACGTCAGATGATAAAGGTCGGCGCTCTTCAATGAACAGTCCTCAAAACCAACCTGCTTGAAATTGGAAAATCGAAACATTGAATAATCGCCCAGGCAATCCACAAAACGAACGTTTTGGAGCCTGCTTCTGGAAAAGTCAGTGCCCAGCAGTTTACAATTTCTGAACTCCACCCGGTGAATAAAAGACCCGGACAAATGGACATTGGACAGATCACATTTATCAAAAATGACATCTGTCCACTCACTTTCCGGCAATGACGATTCCATAATGGTTACATTTTTAAAGATCATCTTGTCCAATGAAACCCTAACTGCATCCACATTATCCAAAATCATATCCTCTACGGCCCCCATAAGCAGTTCGTCTTTGGATCGCAAGGAGTACATTTCTTCGTTTAATACGGGTAAATCCGCAGGAATCTTCGGCAACTCCACTTTAATGTTCATAATCCCTCATCTCTTGAGCACGGATACCAGCACACACCAAATCCAACTTTATAGCTGCTTTGTGTATGTGACAGGCATGGCTACTCATAGCGTATATTTTCAGATAAAGTGTTTAATTTCTCCACGTTGATGATTTGAAGTTCATCATTTGACCGTGAGAGGATATGCTGTTCCTCCCAATTTTTAATGATTCGATTTAGATGCCTTTTCGTTGTACCGATTAATGAAGCAACCTCATTCAGGCTTGATGTAGATAAATATTCCTTTGTATAAGCATCTGAATAAATGGTGCATAAATAAGCTGCAAACCGTGCTTCAACCGATGCTAAAGCGTTCACTCTGGAGGAAATCGTACGTTACATAAACAGACAACGGAATAAAAATAACGAGCATGCTGTAGCTGCAGTACAATCCGATTGGATGTCGCAATTTTGCAGCAACAGCTCTTTTCCTGTAACCTCTTTGGTGGTTACATAATACCTTCCCTCGACTAATAAGTAGAGTCCTGAATATTCATGGATTACCTCCGGGACATCTGTCCTTCTCATTTTACCAAAAGCCTTTTATATGTATAAGTAGAGGTGAAACATATGAACTTTGTTTTTGATTTGGACGGAACCATTTGTTTTAAAGGCCAACCGCTAGACGAGCAGGTTTGTCACGCATTAGATGCATGTATGCAGCATGGACATGAGGTCATTTTTGCATCCGCACGACCGATTCGCGATTTACTACCTATTTTACCAAAGGAATATCATCATTTTCGGATGGTTGGGGGTGATGGGGCGTTCACTTATGCAGATCAAAAAATCGGCGTTACCTATTTTCCAAACGAAGTACAGGCACAGCTGGTTGAAATCGCGCTGACACACAACCTGCAATACTTGGCGGATAGTGATTGGGATTATAGCTATACAGGAGATGAGCATCATTCTATTTATCGGAATATTGATCCCTTAAAAAGGGCCAGTAAAACAGCTCCATCAATTAAAGGGCATTTCAAAGATGGTTATGTTTTCTCCAACAGATGAGGTAAAGGATTTATTACAATTGATGAACGTGTCTTTATTTGAGCACCATACAGAGGTAGTGATTGATATTAGTCCGCCTGGTATGGATAAAGCAAAAGGATTAGATCAATTGGGTATTACTGAGTATATTGCTTTTGGAAATGATGCAAACGATAGAGCATTATTTGAACAAGCAATTTAAGTGTTTGTGTGGGACATCATCCAGTTTCAAGGTATGCTAATGAAATGGTGCCCCTGCAAATGTGGCTGAAAAAATTCAGGAATTAGCCTATCAATATGGGAAACGTAGATAGAAGCATATATGAATCTATTTCCTATCAATCTCCAACCATAGGGTAGCAAAAGCATTTCTCTTACATATATTAACGTTGTGAGAGTACGCTCACGAACCTTTTTAAGGAGGTTGATAGAATGGCAGTGCAGCTATCTAATCAAGTATTCTCCATTGACAGGTGTAATGGAAGCATGTGGCTGTGACTCTGTCAGGCACGACTGCGATGATGTATGTGGACGGCGTGGAAGCGACGCGTAACGCCATTATGATGTTGAAGCCGTCGAAGCCTTGGGATGACAGACCGGAACTATCTTGGCAAATCCCAGTTCGACGATCCCTATCTCAACGGCGCTGTTAGACGAGCTGATTATCTACAACAGAGCATTAACCGCTCAGGAAATCCGGGGCTTGGCCTCGCCAAGCAGCACCGCTAATGCTCGTCCTATGGGAGCCGATTCATATGCCGAAGGAGCCGATTAGAACGAGCATTTCATATCCTTAACTTTTTAGCCTGTGAATGATTTGTAATATGAATCATTTGTATCGTGAATGATTCGTGTGGTAAAGGAATGACACCGTGAACACTCAGACTGTGCAAAGAACGGCGTCCGGGTGCCAGATTCCCTCCACCGTTCATATGCAGCTTTACGATTTGGATTGCAGGAAATCAGCTTTTCCATCTGCCGGGCATTTAGCTCTTTCTAATGCGCGTCGTTCTTGGTCTTAAGCGAGCCAGCTCCTCACTGGTAAGCTGCCTTGTATAGAAACGAGGGGAAGAGCCTGTATCTACCGTAAGCACCCTGCCTGCCCCGTTGGGGCGGGCTACCCGTGTGTTGAACACCTGCATGAACCACTGCACCGGGAAAGCAATGGATAGACGGCCATCTGCCGTGCCTGCAAAGTTGACCGCAGCTGCGTAATTATCCGACTGTCTGAGCCAGACGGAGCCGGAATCTCCTGGCAGCGATACAGGAGTCGTGCCTCTGATGACCGTCTGGTCCTCGAAGGTCAGCAGCCCCAGGCTTCCGCCATAATTGATTTGCAGGTCCGTATAGACAGACTCTACCGTGCCATTGACCCGTCCGCTTGTACGCCCTACCTTTTTTAATTTTTCTCCCACACGATAAGCGGTCACATGGCCCGGAACTGCTCCTACTGTGGCATAACGCGGACTGAGCAAGCTGTTGCTGGTCGGCAGGGCAAGCGCCGTGTCAATCAGGTTCGTTCCGTTTGGATTCAAGCGCACGTAACGATACAGCCGCCCAATACGATCCCGGGCAACCGTTCCCCCGTCTGCTCCGCCCGGCTGAATCGTAGCCTCCCGATTGTCAGTATTGGAGGGATTAAGGACATGGTTGTTGCTGAAAAGATACCGTGTAGCCGGCGCTCCAGTTGGCGCAACGATCAATCCGGTTGTCCCGGAGCCTTCAATCGTTCCGACACTGTAGCCGGCGACGACCGGGCGTATGCGCTTCCTGTAGTCCGCAGCATGGGCTTTGATTTTTCCGGTTTTTACAATCCGGACAGGGACATTCGTTTTCTTGCCCAATGCGGTGGCGGACAGGAGTCCGGCGGAGGCCGAGGCCAGCCGGTCTGTATACACAATGACAGCCGCTCCCTTTTTGGGATGAGCAGGGTCTTTGTACCCTATGCCAATACCGTGGACACCGGATAATTTTAATATGCGCTTGGCCATCCGCTTTTTCACTTGAAGGGCGGCCGAAAAGGTAGCCAACATCATCATCCCCTTTTACATTCAGATGAAATATTGTATGGCTAAGAACGCTTCGCGTTCCATTTGATCTTACGTCGCTACTGCAGCGGGATTCTTAGGATTAGGTAAGCTGAACTTAAACGACCACCTGCTCAAAGCAGGTGGATTT
>NZ_ASSB01000142.1:0-4261 GCF_000520755.1 Paenibacillus sp. 1-18 | reverse complement strand
TGCAACAAAGCCTATAGAAATAGAGTGGCTACAGTAATTCGATTTACACATAGTCTGATTATTTTCTGATTTTGCTGATGAAAAACGGATATTCAGGGAACACATTCCTTAACTTGGGACAAGAACTTACATCGTTAAAACAAAAAAGCCGCCAATATAGCGACTTCCGGAAGAAACGGTCCTATCATCAGCTTTTTTGCGCTATTCTAAGTATTTTTTATCGAGTAGGAAAACGAGAAGCATCCTTCTTGATCTGGCTCCAGGTATAACGCAGCATCCAGGTATCCCACTCTGTTATCTTGGAAGAATTTCCGGCCCACATAATGGTTGGCGAGGGAAATCCACCGGGGGGACGATCATTTTCTTCATAGAAATCAGGCAAGCCGAATCCATGCCCCATCTCATGCTCCGTAACATGAACTTCATCAGAGTTCAGGGTGCTCAGGATATAATCATCAGACATGCGTTGCCCCCAGTCGCCACCGGCCCCACCGCCGCAATCCGTATAAACGGGATTGTGTTGACGGACTGCCTGACAGGATAATAACCTTCGACATACCGTTCCCTCCTTTATTACGCGTCTACCTTCACTTTGGCTCTAGCTGCGGTGTAGCGGTTTTCTGGAATGGGCACGCCCAGGTTTTCACGGAGTGTGCTAAATTCATAATCCTGACGATAAATCCCGCGCTCCTGCAAAATAGGCACAACCAGATTTACAAAGTCATGCAGACCCGATGGCACATCAGAGCCGATAATAAACCCGTCTGCTCCTTTTCTTTCAAACCACTCCTGCACCCGATCCGCCACCTGCTCAGCAGTCCCGATAAAAGAGGTTCTAGGTGTTGCTGAACGCAATGCAACCTCACGCAAAGTCAGATTTTGCTCTTTGGCTGTCCGTTTGATTTTATCTGTACCGCTGCGGAACGCATTGCTGCCAATACCCTCAAGCTCAGGGAATGGCTCATCCAGCGGATATTGTGAGAAATCATGATGATCGAAGAAACGTCCTAAATATTTTAGTGCGGCCTCAATGGTCACCAAATTGGTGATTTCCTTATACTTCCGTTCCGCTTCTTCCGCTGTGCTGCCGATAATCGGTGAAATGCCCGGTAAAATGACGATATCCTCTTCCGATCTGCCATAGCGGACCGCACGTTCCTTCACATCACGATAAAATTGCTGCGCTTCCTCCAACGTTTCATGTCCCGTAAACACAGCGTCCGCTTCCTTCGCAGCCAGGTTTTTGCCATCCTCCGAAGAACCTGCCTGGAAAATAACCGGCTGTCCCTGCTTGGAACGCCCAATATTCAATGGGCCCTGCACAGAGAAGAACTCGCCTTGATGATTCAGTGTATGAAGCTTTTCAGGGTCAAAGAATACACCGGTTTCCTTATCACGAATGAACGCATCCTCTTCCCATGAATCCCACAGCCCTTTGGTTACCTGCAAATATTCATCGGCAATCTTATAGCGCTGCGGATGCGACGGATGCTCGCCTTTGTTAAAGTTGAGGGCAGAGCCTTCCAGCGGAGAAGTCACCACGTTCCAGCCTGCACGACCGCCGCTGATATGATCAATGGAAGAAAATTGGCGTGCTACCGTAAACGGCTCGCTATAGGAAGTCGACAATGTGCCGACCAGTCCGATATGTTTCGTCACCCCGGCCAAAGCGGACAAAATCGTAATAGGTTCAAAACGGTTCAGAAAGTGGGGAATGGATTTTTCGTTAATAAACAGGCCATCTGCGATAAATACGAGGTCAAACTTGCCTTCCTCCGCCTTTTGCGCCTGTGTTTTATAAAATTCAAAATTAATACTCGCGTCTGCAGGCACGTCGGGGTGACGCCAAGTCGTCATGCTTCCCCCAACACCATGAATAATTGCACCAAATTTGATTTGTCTATTCTTAGCCATGAACTCATCCACCTCTCTTGAACATAATGATTTCCCGTCGGCTTATACCGCTTGATTGTAACTTTCCAGTACTTTAGCCAACGCTTCCAGATCCGGGTTGAGCAGAGCTTCATATTTGTTATCCCCACCTACCTCTACGACAGGGACATAACGAATACCATATTTGGTCTCCAGCACATCACGCAGTGCATCATTTCCGTCTACTTGAATATTTTCATACGGCTGATTTTGGGCCTCCAGGTACGATTTGATCTCTCCACAAAAATGACAGCCGGTTTTAATCCACAATACAACCTTTGGTTTGGACGACATATACATACCTCCGCAAGCTTAATGTTTATAATTCCGATGAATTAAATAAGAATTATATTTATAATGTATCCTTCTCCCCCTTTTCCGTCAATCGCCTGCTTAATAGACATTGATAATGCAACGATAGAAAATTTTAATACGGTCTACACGGTTTATCTAAAACTAGTGAGCTCAGCGTTTAAACAGACCTTAGTGCGGATATGCTTGGAATTCAGCGCACTTGCGGTGAAATGAAATGTAATGAAATGTAATGAAATGTAATGAAATGAGGTTGAGTACATGCAGGATTGGGCCGAGGTTATTACACGCACATTAATGGCTATCGCTATATTATTTTTAATTACCAAAATTCTCGGAAAACGTCAGGTGTCCCAGCTTTCCTTGTTCGAGTATATAACCGGGATTACGATAGGGAATCTGGCCGCTACCATTCCTATGGAGCGAGAATCTACTTGGTATTTAGGCTCTGTATCCTTGGCAGTATGGGTCCTGGTAACATTAGCAATTGAAATATTGCAAATTAAAAGCAAGAAAGTCAGGGATTTTGCGGATGGAAAAACCAGGACCCTGATCAAAGACGGCAAAATCCTAGAGGATAATCTGAAAAAGGAACGACTTACCCTGGATGAGCTTATGGAGCAGCTACGGAGTAAAAATGTATTCAAGGTATCTGACGTGGAGTTTGCCATTATGGAGACCAGCGGTGAGATCAACGTTCTGCTGACCAAAGACAAGCAGCCTGTGACGCTTAAGGATCTTAATATGCTGCAACTGCCGGAGAAGGAACCAACGGCTATTATTATGGATGGAAAAGTTATGGAGCAGCAAATGGCATACATGGGCATTACTCAACAATGGCTGGATGCCAAGCTGAAAGAAAAAAGTCTGACGGTCAAAGACGTATTTTTCGCGCAGGTGGACCCGCAAGGGGAGCTATACATTGACCAGTACAGTGATAACGTACAGATGTCCAAGGTACAGGACTCTAATCAAGCGGTGCTGACGCTGCTGGAGCAATGTACAACAGAACTGCAAAAGTTGGCCTCGAATTCCAGTGAGCAGCAAAGAAAGCAACTGTATGAGTTATGCTCACACAACTTGAAGGAAGCTATTCAGGAAATGCAGCCTATCAATTCAACTAACCCCTGAGCTATACGTCGTAGATGACATAAGAATATGAGTACACAACCAAAAGGGAGCGTCCTTTCAGCCGTTTATGGCTTTGAAGACGCTCCCTTTAGCCTGTCATGATTTCCTCTATGTTTACAGTAATCATACCGAATGCCAGCATTTTTTCTTTGAATAGCGGGTCATCGACCTTTTATTATCTGTGCCGGTGTGCAGTCAGCAGTTGCTGCTGCCTTTCTTTGCTTCCTGGTACAATGGCAGCAAAACTGTAACTGCCGCTCCTTCTCCCATCTTGCTGGATACAGATATAGATCCGCTATGCATCTCCGTAATTTTGTGGACTATGGAAAGTCCCAAGCCGCTGCCGCCTTCGGTTCGAGCCCGTGACTTGTCTGCTTTATAAAATCGTTCAAAAATGCGCTGCTGATCCTGTTCGTCGATGCCCGGTCCCGTATCGGCAATGCAGACAACCGCCTGATCACCGTTACTTGAAAGAGAAACAGATATGCTTCCACCCTGTGGTGTAAATTTAATGGCATTGTGAAGGAGATTCACCCAAACCTGGCCCAACAGATCCTCGTCCGCGTTGACCTCAACTTTATCCGCCTCCACAATCATGTCGATTTTTTTAGCCTCCCATTGCGGTTCGCAGGCGAGGATAAGCGATATCAACTGCTTATCCAGCCGATAACGGGACGGACGAAACGGATACCGCTCCGAATCCAGAACCGCCAGCTTCATGAGATTATCGCTCAGCTTGGACAGACGTATACACTCCGTCTCGATGATCGTCAAATACCGGTCTCGCTGCTCCTGATCCAGATTCTCATCCTTGAGCGCCTTCGCGAATCCGATGATCGAGGTCAGTGGTGAGCCGATTTCATGGGATACGTTCGAAATAAACTCC
>NZ_ASSB01000141.1:0-4940 GCF_000520755.1 Paenibacillus sp. 1-18 | reverse complement strand
AGCACATGATACCTCTGGCCTTGCCGACTCAGCAACGGCTTCTTGAAAAACATATTCCTTACCATTTCTAACTAAATAGTTGCATAATACTGTATAATAGGATTTCACCGTATAATAAACTAAATGGGAAAGGGGAGCAGACCTATGATCAAAAAAATGAATATATATCAAATTCTTAAATTTTCATGTGCTGCTATTGTTATAATCACATCCCTTTTGTCTCTTGCTTATCCTGGTAACAATCGATTTTCGCCATCACTTACACAGCTTTTTCTCAGCCTCATGTTTTTATTTTCTGGCATCTCCGAATTTAAAGCAAATCGAAAAACTTATGCCATAGTTAGTTTCAGTGTCTCCTTGTTCGCTGCAATTGTATTTATATCTACACTTTTATTGAGAAAAGGTTAACTACGAATTCTCTAATTCTGGCTCAGCAACTACTTCTTGATAACTATATTGCTTACCTTCCCGAATCAAATATACATTGCTATCGCTACCAACGTGGGCAATATACCGCTTCACAATCACGTCTACATATTTGGGATCAAGTTCACTGGTATAGCAAATCCGATCCGTTTCCTCACAAGCAATCAATGTTGAACCTGAGCCACCAAATGGATCAAATACGATATCACCAAGTTTACTTGAGTTTTTAATCGGATAGCTAATCAAAGGAATCGGCTTCATCGTGGGATGATACTTATTGCGGAAAGGACGATCAAATTGCCATAATGTCGTTTGCTTACGATCACTGTTCCAGTAGTGTCCACCTATCGGCTTCCAACCATATAATACGGGTTCGTGCATCCAGTGATAATCGGCATGTCCCATTACCATTGCTTGCTTTGCCCATATACAACATTGAGACAGTTTGAATCCAGCTTCGATAAATGCCTTTCTAAAGTTCAAGCCCTCACTATCGGCGTGGAACACATAAATACTTGCTCCATCATCAGCTACATCAAACATTTGAGTATAGGCAGCCAATAGGGAATCATAAAACTGGTGATTGTCCATCTTATCGTTCTCAATTTTCAAAACATCCTTCGTTTTACCTGTATAGTCCACATTATAAGGTGGATCGGTTACAATAAGCTGCGCCTTCTTACCGTCCATCAATGTTGCGATATCTTTCGGATTAGTCGAGTCACCTCAGATTAGCCTATGCTTCCCAAGTAGCCAAATATCACCTTTATGAGTGACCGGATGTTCAGGTAATGCTTCTTCTACATTAAAATCATCCTCATCATCGGCTGTATTTTCATGCAATATATCTAACAACTTCTCACACTCGCTCATATCAAATCCAGTTAGAGAAAGATCATAATCAGCCAGTTTTAATTCTTCTAGTTCCTGCGCTAACAATTCAAAATTCCAATCCGCATACTCAGCCGTTTTATTGTCTGCGATTCTGAAGGCTTTGACCTGTTCAGGAGTTAAATCATCCACCAGTATCGTTGGAACTTCCTTTAGTCCAAGCTTCTTAGCTGCTAACAAACGAGTATGTCCTGCTATGATTTCATGATTACTGTCAATCAGAATCGGATTTTTAAATCCATAACTCTGAATACTCGTTGCTACATAATCTACAGCTTTCTCATTATTTCTTGCGTTTTTTATGTACGGAATTAACGCTTCTACGTTTACGAATTTGATTTCCAATCCACATCCAGGTGAAAAACACACCAACTACAGTAATAAATCGTAATATTTCCATGATTATTGCTTGTAAAATTAATAGCAATCTTGTTGCTCCTCTCTAAATGAAAAAGAAACCCTAGCTCATAGCCAGAGTTCCTGTACCTTTTCGTTACTTTTGCGTTTTCTAATGCGTTACATCATTGTACTAAGCCTATTGTTTGCTTAAACTTCTGAAACGTATATGTATGCTGGAACCGTATAATTTTGAAAAATGACTACTCTGCGGTTTCGATTATTGGGCAGCATCGTTCACTTTTATCCTTACCCCATCTCACCAAAATCTTATCACGATAATAAGGAATTTTATTAGTGATTTCAAGAGGATGATAGGAACCGCCTTTGGAAACACAAACAAAAGTTAGGTCAGCATTATAAGCCGCTGATCTTACGCACAGATATCCCCCGAAGCTTGATCCCAAAACACCAATTTTATCGCCTACATTCGGATAATTCTTAAGGAATTCAAGAACAACTCTATACGCTTTCTCCATTTTAATTTCTTGATAGCAGTGATCGAAGTATAGATTCTCACCCTGACCAGGACCATCCACTATACACACTGCATGCCTCTTTCAATCAAATGTATGGCATACGCTGAATACATTTCTTCCTTAAAACCTGTCCAGCCTGCAATAATAAGAACAACTGGGACATCCTTTAGTGCATCATTTGGAATGAGTAACCATCCATTTAATTTCGAGTCCTTATAGGGCAGCTCAATTCTTTCTGATTTCAATCTATGACTTAGACGAATTCCTTTGTTAAAGCAATCAACCATTTTTCTATACAGTCTCAATTTCTCCTCAGTAATATTTACGAGTCCATATTCTCCTACTCTATATATTGCAGATGCATTTAATAAAAAGATACTTGCAGTTTGATTATGCCCCTTTGCCAATTCTTTCTCCGCATACGCCTGTGCCCTATCTCCGATTTCTTCACACACAATTACATAGTCTTCACCTGCCTCTAGCCTTTTACACATATTTGCATAGTCTACACCGTGCCCTACCATCCTTGCCATAGGCTGTTCGGCAGATCTCTTTCTTTTTTCTTGCATTTTAATACACTCCTACTCTAATAATTTTCTGTAACCTGAAAGGTCTTAAGGAATAACTGGAAGCAGCAAGTAAGACGCATATTTTCCGCCTGTATAAATGGTTGTATCTGCATCCCAGTTTCTATCATCTGATGTTTGCATTAATAATGCACACCCACTCTGATTTTGGCTCCCTATTTCTAAAAGAAGACGATGTCCTTTAGATAGAACAACTGAACTATCCCATATTTCTATATCTAAAGGATAGACTTTTCCAGGAATTAGTTTCTGAACCTCATCAAAGGCGTAGTATGGCTTATATTCAGTAGATAGCTCTTCATCCAACTTACGCAAAGAGGCACGTAGCCACCCCTGGCTGATTGGAAAGTTCTCGGTTAGTGGCCCTGAATTGACCACCTCTTTACCTTGTGGATTAATATTACGCAAGGATACAAAGATATCCATGTCATCAGTTGACGATGAAGCCCATAAATGAAGTTTGATTGGACCCAGTATCTCTGTTTCATTGTCAAAAGGAGCCGTTTCAAACATCACTCTTTTTGCAGAGATTTCACCCTTGTCAAATGTCTTTATCATGTAAGGTTTAGCCCATGAAACAGATTTACGGTCTTTATCCCCTTCATAACAGAGTTGTGCTGTTGATTCTGGCTTTTCTACGGAAAGCTGCTTTGAGTCCGCATCAAGGAAAAACGGTGTCCACTCAGTGCGTTTGAGAGGATATTCATTCTACTAGTATCAAATTCAGAGCCTCCGATTTCTTGTGTACATCTTGTTGGATCCACATAAATCAACGGATTATTACTCACGTAAATGTACAAATTTAAACTCAGCGGATTCTTAATATCCCCTTCATACGTATCCTCATTAATAAACCTACCGTTTGCGGGATCATCCCATTTGCTCGCAGGTATTGCAGTTCCGTTGTATCATCCCGTAGCTCACCCGAGTAACGGAATAGATTGTATACCTTCTCCAGCGAAGAAGCTATATCCCCCCCAAATATCATAGCTATATAACGCATATGGATTGGATATTCCGCGCGATGCGTCGAAGAATAGCAAGTTAAGCCAGCATGGGCTAACAAATACGAATAGGAGGTTCTACGTCCCTTGGTATCTGTCACACTATCCAGCAAGCCTACATTTTGCTCTTGGTGCTTGTGATATTACTACACGTTCATTTCCCTTACTTAGGGTAATATCGGTTGAAGAATAATGAATCTGAATTGCGTTCCCAACAGCATCCCGAACAGTCGTCAATAACGGTACACCAGATGCATCTCTGCTATACATAAACTGAATCCGTTGTTATGTTTGTCCGTGATCTGAAACAGACGCCCATCCGCGGTGAAACTAAGACCCTTCCACGGTATGCCCTCAGGCTGCTATCATACTGGAAATAATCCTAATTCTCTCAATTTTGTGTTTATATTCTATTTATAGAAGCAATGGTGATTAATATCACAATATTTTCAATTCATTATAATAATAAACAAAATTGTTGTGTCAATGTTTATTTTATTGTATAATTTACCTAGAGTCTAATCGAATGGCGTTATGAATAGTGGGGTGATTGGGATCGAATGGGTATATTTGTGTCTAGCTATTCTGTTTGAAGCAGCTGGTACAACCAGTATGAAGCTGTCACAACACGCCTGTTGATTAACCACTAAATGGTAGAAAAAAAGTCTATCACGATCCTTCAATCTATTTTGACACCGGAAGAAGTGCAAAGCGTTGCCAAGGAAACAGACTATGAAGACAAAGCCCGTAAATTCACGGTAACCCACTTACTTCAATACTGGTGTGTAGCTGCCTTAGAACAATGGGACAGTTATCGTTCCGGTGTGGATCATGCCGCTCACAGTGGCTTACCTGTGGTTCATTATTCGTGTTTTTCCACCAAAGCAGCCGAAGTCCCCTTTGCTATATTTAAGGAGCTTTTTCATCGAGTCATTCACAAGTGTAGCCGAGAAACACGCCGAAAACTTACGTTTCCCAAAGAATTACTCCTCATCGACTCGACCACCATAACCGTGGGAAAAACACGACTCCCTGGGCCCCTTATCACAGGGAGCGTGCAGGCATTAAACTTCATGTCGCTTTGCGAGCCCCAAATGGGCAACCTCTTCAGGTGGTCGAAACGCTGGGTTCCAGGCATGATGGCCCCGTGAGTGAAA
>NZ_ASSB01000140.1:0-30258 GCF_000520755.1 Paenibacillus sp. 1-18 | reverse complement strand
CCAAACAGCGTTGGAATATTCAAATGTTGCTTGATCCAACGGAAAAAGACCTCAATCTGCCATCGAGCTTTATACATCTGTGCAATTTGTTCCGCTGTGACCTGCATTAAATCGGTAACGACTCGGATTACTCGACCTTCAAAATCTCGAAACATCACCACACGATGACGTCGCTTGGAACGACACTGCGGTGTCCCCAACCGGCAGGTGATATCCCGAAGGATAGTTGAATCCGATGGCTTGAGACGGGAAAGGGCATGAGGTTTTTCCAAATGGACATTGTCACGAAGCCGAATGACAAAGGATTGTCCTTGGATTTTGAAGTCATCCAGACGCTCCAGTTTCCCATAAGCACGATCCATCACCAAAATGTAGTCCGGTTGAGCCAACGCTTCACTCATGGGGCCATCATGCTTGGAGCCCAGCGTTTCGACCACCTGAAGGGGTTGCCCATTTTGGGCTCGTAAAGCAACATGAAGTTTAATACCTGCACGCTCCCCATGATAAGGAGCCCAGGGTAGTCGTGTTTTTCCCACCGTCATGGTGGTTGAATCGATAAGGAGCAATTCTTTGGGAAACGCAAGCTTTCGGCGTGTTTCTCGGCTACACTTGTGAATGACCCGATGAAGAAGCTCCTTAAATATAGCAAAGGGGACTTCGGCCGCTTTGGTGGAAAAACACGAATAATGAACCGCAAGTAAGCCACTGTGAGCGGCATGATCCACCCCGGAACGATAACTGTCCCATTGTTCTAAGGCAGCTACACACCAGTATTGAAGTAAGTGGGTTACCGTGAATTTACGGGCTTTGTCTTCATAGTCTGTTTCCTTGGCAACGCTTTGCACTTCTTCTGGTGTCAGAATAGATTGAAGGATGAATGGGATCGTGATAGACTTTTTCATGGAGTCGTCACCTTTCGGTTAAGTTTGTAGGGGTACAAACATTTTACCGAGTTGACGGCTCTTTTTCTACCATTTAGTGGTTAATCAACAGGTGTGATATTTTTTAATTATATAAAAGGAGTGATGTGATATGAGTAACATGGACAATCAAAATACGGTAGGCAATACTTCAAGCTTTGCAAAGGGTTTATTCATCGGAGGTTTGATTGGTGCTGCGGCAGCCCTGCTGTTCGCACCGAAGCCAGGCCGTGATTTGCGCAGCGAACTGTCTGATAAAATGACGATTGTATCCGATAAAACAAAGGACGTCGCATCTGTAGTCAGCAGCAAAGCGACGGATTTGGCCAAAACCGTTTCCACCAAAACAGCAGATGTAGCCAAAACAGTAGCCGAGAGTAAAGACAACATCGTATCCAGTGTAGCCAAAGCTTCTGCCGATGTTGCTGATGAAGCAAACAAGGCAGATCAGGAGATTATGGATGCAACAGCCAAGGCAGCCAAAGATTCGCAAAAACAATTGAATGCAACATCCTAGTAGCCAAACGTTTTGATTACAACAGGAATAAATCTTAAACACTGAACAGCCAGCATGCAAGAAGCTGGCTGTTTTTTAAATGATAGAAAGGCAGGGATGACGATGAACAAACCAAGCTCATATGGAGATGACCTTACCGCAAACAACAAAAAAACCTTTCATCCCCGGCAGGCTCAAGCTCAACCAGACGAGGTTTCATCCAGGCAGGCCTCCTCAGCTCATAATCCTGTTAAAAGGCAGGTTCGTGAAGAGGATTTTGACGTTAATGAGCATCCTTTTGAGCTACGACATGAGATCAAGCGGCTTAACAAACGGTTAGATCAAATCGCAGATACGCTGGAAAGAGCAGAATTTCGCGATATTCTGGAGAACTACTCCAGCACTAAACGAAGAATTATGAGTAACCTGACAGCAGGGATTGCACGGGGACTTGGTCTCACACTGGGTACAGTGGTTATACTCGCCTTACTCGCCTGGTTGCTTAGCTTCCTGGTACAGCTAAACCTTCCGGTCATCGGAGATTATATCGCTGAATTGCTGGGATATATTAAAATGAGCCAAGGCGGTAAGTGATCATCCTCCACTATCCTATAAAAACGATCCATCGTAACCGTAGCGTGCTCCTACAAGAGCCTCAAGTTACAATGGATCGTTTTTTATCTTTATACTGCAGCTGCTAAGCAGCCGCTACAATTTTCTGCGCTTGTTCGTTTTCAACAGGTCTCCTGTCCACCCCTTCATCATTAGCCAGCCATACATCCCCGCCATACTTAGCAGGGTGGCTGCAATCACAGCGGTAAAGCCCCACCCTGTTTCAAGCCAGGGCAGATCTTTAAAATTCATGCCCCAGATAGCCCCCACTACGGTTGCGGGTGTAAACACGGCAGTCACAATGGTAAGCGTCTTCGTAATCTCATTCCCCCTAAACGCGGAAATGGCATCGTCAATAGAGATCAGCGTGTCGATTTCCTTTTCATAATGCCGGAAAAGCCCCTCCATCCGGGTGACACGGTAAAGTAGCTGCTTAAAAAGGCGGTTTTCCTCCAGCTTTTCGAGATACGCCTCCCGGGAGGCTGTTACCAGCTCTGAAAAGGGAATAAACATATTGCTCCAGTACAACAGCTCGAAGCGGGCATTCAATATAGAATCCATCAGTGTACGTGCATTTCTTTTCTCCATGTCCTCTTCCAGTTTTCTCAGATTGATCTCGAACTTGTCCATCCCTGTATGAAAATAATGAAGCACGGCTCTAGCTAATACAAACATGCCGTCAGCTGCGTTTTCACACTGTGCAAGCATCTTTTGTCGTTCAGCGGTGTGCATAATTTCGCGGGTATTTTGATCCAGATTTAACGTCACCAGCTTCTGGTTCAGAACCAAAAAGTAAAACTTGTTGCAATTACGCTGACTGTCGATCTCCTCCTGAACGGAATAGATCAAGGACCCGCACATCAAGGGCTGAATGGCATCCGGGAAGCGAACAGAAATAAAGCTTGAGGGAGTACCTTCCACCTTGTCCAGCCATTCTGCGGCCTCCGGAAGCTTCCTCTTCAACTCTTGTATGACCGGGTCCTGCCAGTCCGCAGCGCTGATGTCCCACCATTCCCATCCTCCACGAAAGGAAGAAATCTGTTCAAATGCTGGCATAAATTCTATACTTCCTCCCTTTTTTCGTTTTAAAAAGGACACGCTTCCCTAATGGAATAGCGTGTCCTTATGATGTGACGTCAAATATTCGAAACGATAAATTCCATGGTCTTCTCATGAGATAGAGGAATTAGACATAATCTGCTTCAGCTTTTCTGTTGCCCGCTTCTGGATACGGGAAACACTCATCTGTGATACGCCCAACGTCTGCGCAATCGCACGTTGGGATTGGCCGTCCTGAAATGCGAGAAGGAGCACCTTCTGTTCCTGCTCTTTCAGCTGGCTTAAAGCCTGCTGCAAATCCATCCGTTTTTCGACTGTATCATAATCGTTGGCGTCCGAGCTAATAAGTTCACCGAATGTAGCTGCGCTCTCTTCCTGGGATAAAGGCGAGTCCAGTGAAACATAATGGTAGCATTCACGACCCGCAAGCACTTCGATCGTTTCTTCTACAGTCAGATCCAAATATTCCGCAATCTCATTCACATTCGGTGAACGTTCCAATTTAACAGTCAGTTCGTCGATAGCATGCTGAACAAGCGCTCCCTTTTCCTTAATGCGGCGGGGAACCTGAATATACCATGATTTGTCTCGCAAATAATTTTTCATATGTCCCAGCATACTTTTCATAGCATACGGCTCAAAGGGAATGCCCAAGCTGATATCGTATTGCTGAAGCAGACGGATCAAGGCCATCTGACCGGTCTGATATAAATCTTCGTATAAGTCCGGGCGATTGCGGGAGATCTTCCCGGCAGCCATTTTAACCATGGGCTCATACTTGCGAATCAGCACGGTAGCAATCTCGTTATCTTTGGTTTGCTGGTACTCCCAGATTAGACCAACGGCTTCATCCATCGACTCCGGGGGAGTTACCTTTTCATTCATACTTTCTCCTCACTTCTGGTTAGACGCTTTATCAGTACCACTTCTGTGCCTTTTCCAGCCTCATTCAAGATATGGACATCATCCATAAGCGCCTGCATGAGATAAAAGCCTAGTCCCCCCACCTCTGCATCATTCAACTCCTTGTCATGCAAGGATGCGATACGGGACGGGTCCTCTACTCGTTCAAAGCTCTCCCCTTCATCTTTGACACGAATAGACAACGAAGCTTCGTCAAATTCGAATGTCACTTCCACAACTCCTCCCTTATGACCATATGCATAAAGGACAGAGTTATTACATGCTTCCGATACAGCCACTTTCATGTCTTCAATCTCCTCATAAGAGAATCCCATTTTCGCGGCAATACCGTATAAATTTAATCTTACAATATCAACAAAGTCAGCAGTGGCGGGCAAATTAAGAACTACTTTTTGAATTTGAGCATTCATTTCTTTTTCTTTCCTTTCCTATTGGGAATTCTCCTGAGGGACAAAGAATTTGGCAATACCGGTCATATCGAACAGCTTTTGAATTTGAGGCGGTACCTCCTGAACAACAAACCGAGACTTCATCCCGTGTCTTGCTTTTAAAATGGATAACAAAATGCCAATGCCCGTGCTGTCAATGTATTTAAGGTCTCTCAAATTAATAATCAAATCCTGACTGGGTTCCTCTACCAAAGGCTCCATTACCAGACGAAAGTCAGGTGCTACCGAAAGATCCAATTCTCCACTCAGATACACGATATTTACGCCATCGCTCGTTTCTGTAATTGCATTGAACTTGTCATTTCTATTAGTATTCATAGGCCTACGCTCCCAAAAAAAGATTTCCCTACATACTAACCCATTATACGGGTCCTTGAATCACACCATAACCTTTTCTGTACCTTCCAAATGCCACCAGCTAAGCTTCATTGATTTGATTTTTGCCTGACCGCATCGGGAAATGATCTGGGGAATGCCGCAGCAGCACCTGTTTTACACTGCTGATTTTAACTGGCTTGCTAATATAATCATTCATACCGGCTTCGATACAGCGAGGCTGAATACCGTCCATGACGTTAGCTGTCATGGCGATAATGGCAGGTTGAGATCTTCCAGTCAGCTGTTCACGCACTCTGCCCGTACACTCCAGACCGTCCATCACGGGCATTTGCAGGTCCATAAAAATATAGTCATAGTCCTGATTAGCGATGACCATATCAAGTGCCTGCTGCCCGTCAGCCGCAACGTCTGAAGCCAAACCGAGCTTATCCAGTATATTAACCATCAGCTTCTGGTTGATCGGATGGTCATCCACGACCAATACAGGTTTACGGCTCGGGGTCTCCTTAGGCGGGATTTCCCAATCATGACCGGACTCTCCCTCCAGTTCATTTTCCTGAGCAAAGCCCAGCTTCATTGTAAAATAAAATGTTACACCCTGTTCTCCGCTCGTATCCACACAGATATCCCCGCCCATCATATTGACCAGCGTTTTGCATATGGCGAGTCCCAAGCCAGTCCCTCCATATTTACGTGTCATTGAAGAATCAAGCTGGGAAAAGGGCTGAAACAGCCTTCCAACCTTAGCTGGCTCAATACCAATACCGGTATCCTTCACAGAAAACTCAACGGTAAGTCCTTTGTCACTACGCTCTTTGACAGAGGCAAAGACATATACCCCGCCTTGGTCTGTAAATTTAACGGCATTGGATACCAGATTAATCAGTATTTGACGCAGTCTTCCCATATCTCCATACAGCACGGCAGGCATCTGCTCATCGAGAACATAAACCAGCTCCAAATTTTTCCGGTTCACTTCTACCGTAAACAGGCTGAAAACTTCCTTGATACAGGAAACCAGTTCGAAGGGATATTCCTCTACTTCCATTTTGCCTGACTCCAGCTTGGTAAAATCCAGAATATCATTAATGACCGCAACAAGCGCGTCTGCACTGCGGCGGATGATATCGGCATATTCCTGTTGATCGCTTTGCAGCTCCGTCTCCATCAGCAGATCAATCATGCCAATGACACCGTTCATAGGTGTGCGAATCTCATGGCTCATCATCGCCAAAAACTCCGTTTTGGCATTGGCCGCAATTTCCGCTGCCTCCTTGGCGGCAATCAGCTCGCTGTTCATCTTCTCCAGCTCCTGGGTCTTCTGGTGAAGCAGCATAGACTGTGTCTTCAAGCGCTTGTTGGTCAAATACATTTGCACAAAGCCATCAATTTTGGACTTGAGAATTTGAGGAATGAATGGCTTCACCATATAATCAATCCCACCCGCTGAATAGCCTGCAAACAAATGTTCAGCTTCCTTGCTGTTAGCTGAAATAAAGATAATCGGAATATCCTTTGTTTTCTCTCTGGCCTTAATCAGCTTTGCAGTCTCAATTCCATCCATACCCGGCATTTGCACATCAAGCACAACAAGTGCGAACTCATCTTTTAACAGACATCGCAGTGCTTCTTCTCCGGATGTAGTTTTTACCAGATTATATTGTTCACTCTCCAGCACCGCCTCAAGAGCGAGCAGGTTCTCAGGTCTGTCATCTACCAGCAATATATGAATCGGTTCATGAAGCCCCATGGAATCCTCCTAAACATCTCTATTTAATCTTCCGGTATATTTTTTCTAACCGGTCCAGCGGCTCGTAGGAATCGCTATAATCGGTAAAATGTATGGATTCCTTGGCCCCAAGCACCAACACGCCAAAATGACTCAAGCTATCGTAAAACAACCCATGTACGTGGTTGCGAAGTTCGTCGTTAAAATAGATCATGACATTCCGGCAAAAAATAACATTGAATTCATTAAAGGACCGGTCTGTCGCCAGGTTGTGCTCCGCAAAAATAATGTTTTTACGTAAAAAGGGGTGAAACATCACTGAATCATACTTGGCTGTATAGTATTCAGAGAACGATTGCGTGCCCCCTGACTCCAAATAATTTTTGGTATACAGCTTCATTCGATCAATCCCGTATACGCCTTCCTTCGCCTGTTGTAAGGACAGATTATTCATATCCGTCGCATAAATACGGGCCTTATCATATAAGCCCTCCTCATGCAGCAGAATCGCCATAGAGTATACTTCCTCACCTGTAGAGCACCCTGCATGCCATATTCGAATGTACGGATACGTCCGCAGAATCGGTATGATTTTCTGCCTGAATTTCAAAAATAGCTCCGGGTCGCGGAACATCTCGGTCACTGGAATCGAAAGGCTCTGTACCAGCCTGTCGAAGGCGCTGCGGTCATGCAGCACCTTCTCCTGAAGCCCTGATACCGTGCTTACATTTTCGGACTGTGCATGATAATAAATACGCCGCTTGATCGAAGGCAGAGCATAATTGCGAAAATCATAGCCGTACAGTCGATGTATTCCTTCCAGCAACAGCTCAATCTCGATCATTTCCCGCTCCGTGTCGTTCGATTTTGATTCCCTAGCAGCATTATCCGCCATATCCTTCGATGTCATAATCTCTCTCCAATTCCTGAATAGATTCTGCCTGTACCGCTCAATTATGTGTTGATGTATATTACCCGATTTTTTGGGCTACGAATACAGCCATACCCGCATTAATGACAAAAGCTGTTCGGTTTGAATCGGCTTTTTCACATAATCGGAAGCGCCCGCCTCAATACACTTGGAACGATCATCCTTCATGGCCTTGGCCGTCAGCGCGATAATAGGCAGCTTTTCAAATTGTGGCATCAGCCGGATACGCCGCATGGCCTCATATCCATCCATTTCCGGCATCATCATATCCATTAGCACCAGATCAAAATCAGGTGTTTGCTCCAGCAGCTCCAGCGCTTCTCTACCATTTTCCGCAAAGGTAACTTCCATACGATAGCTTTCCAGCACGCTCGACAGAGCGAATACATTGCGGATATCATCATCGACCAGCAGTATCTTTTTACCTTCAAACAGTTCTTCCTTGTTGTATAGCTTCTGCAAAATTTTGCGTTTATCCTCAGGAAGATTCGCCTCGACCCGATGCAGGAACAGTGTAGTTTCATCCAAAAGCCGTTCCGGGGATTTGACATCCTTAATAATAATAGACTCTGCATATTTGCGAAGTTGCGTTTCTTCTTTGCTGTCCAGATCCTTGCCTGTGTAAATAATAATCGGCAGATCGGTTAGCTGCTCATTCTCCCGAATACGATCCAACAGCTCAAAGCCTGTCATGTCGCTCAGCATCAGATCCAGCACCATGCAGTCATATCGCTGGGTTTCCAACTCATTCAACGCTTCGTGACCAGTCGATACTGCCGTAATGGCGACATCATCATGGTCAATCAGTTCAATGATGGATTTACGCTGATTATCGTCATCCTCGACTACGAGGAGGCGTTTTACCGTTTGGTCTGTATACGATTTAATATGTGAAAATGCCTTATCCAAACTTTCCTTCGAGGATGGCTTTTTGAGGTAGGCAATCGCGCCCATCATCAATCCTTGCTTCACATCATCTATGACTGAGATGACATGCACCGGAATATGGCGTGTTGACGAATTTCCTTTCAACTCGCCCAAAATCGACCAGCCATCCATCACAGGCAGCTGAATATCTAAAATAATGGCATCCGGTAAATAGGATTGGGCCATGCTCAGCCCATCGTCTCCCTGGAGAGCAATAAGTGCCTTAAAGTCTCGGCTCCGGGCCATATCGTACAGAATATTAGCAAAATGAACGTCATCCTCAATAATGAGCAACACCTTATCCCTCGAGGTAATCTCATTTCGGTCGTCCCCTGGATGTATAATGTCCTCCGGTTTGCTCTTCGAAGGCATCTGATACAACGGCAAGCGTTTAGCAGGCATAATCATAGGGAGATCCTCTTCGGCCGCTGCTGCGACATCCTCGATATCCGGGTTCATATGCACTCCATTAAGGCTCTCTCTCGAATGTTCCATATCCGCAGCCGTAGGCGTTTGTTCCGGCAAATACAGTGTAAAGCAACTGCCCTGCCCCTGCTCAGATTCCACGGTAATGGCACCGCCCAGCAATCTGGAAAGCTCGCGACTGATCGACAGACCAAGCCCCGTTCCGCCGTATTTGCGGCTGGTGGTTCCATCTACCTGCTGAAAGGCTTCGAAGATCAGCTCCATTTTATCTGAAGCAATCCCGATGCCCGTGTCACGTACGGATAGAGCTAGATAAGACTTTTGTGGATTCAGCAGGCCAGGAAGCTGCTCTCCGCTTGCCCGAGACACACTGAAAAGAATAGAGCCTTCTGTAGTAAATTTGAGCGCATTGGACAGCAAATTACGTAAAATTTGTTTGAGACGATAACCGTCACTTATAATGGCCTCCGGCAGATTTTCTTCGATCTCGGTATGCAGCTGAAGCGCTCGTTTGGCTGCAACTGGCGCAAAATTCTGCTCCACAAATAACTTCAGTTCCTTCAAATGGACTGTTTCATGATTAATATCCATTTTTCCAGCGTCCACCTTGGATAAATCCAGAATTTCATCAATCATTTTCAACAAATCCGCGCCTGACATATAAATGGTTTGTGCATATTCCACTTGTTTGGGCTTAAGATTGCCTTCCTTGTTTTCAGACAGAAGCTGAGAAAGAATAAGCAAGCTATTTAGCGGA
Source organism: Paenibacillus sp. 1-18 (assembly GCF_000520755.1). Lineage (NCBI taxonomy): Bacteria > Bacillati > Bacillota > Bacilli > Caryophanales > Paenibacillaceae > Paenibacillus > Paenibacillus sp. 1-18. The sequence continues at coordinate 20,689 of NZ_ASSB01000140.1, read as the reverse complement.
GTCCGCAGTTCATGAGACATGTTGGCCAAAAACTCGGATTTGTACTTGCTTGTGATCCCCAACTGCATTGCCTGCTGCTCCAACTGAGCTCGCGCGCGTTCGATCTCGTCGTTCTTTTCTTCCACTTCCCGAACCTGTTCTTCCAGCGCTCTCGTTTTGGCAATTAGCTCGGTATTAAAATGCTCCAATTCCTCCTGTTGACGCTGTAGCAGTTCTTCGGAACGTTTAAGCTCTTCTGTCTGCTCCTCCAGGCTTTCGTTGGAGCGCTTGAGTTCCTCTTGCTGGGTTTGCAGTTCTTCGGACTGGCATTGCAATTCCTCAGTCAGCGCCTGCGATTCACGCAGCAATTGCTCAACCCGCATCCGTCCCTTGATGTTGTTCAAAATGATTCCCAGGCTTTCTACCAATTGAGCAAGCAGCTTCGTTTCCAGCTCACTGAAGCGATCCAATGACGCAATTTCTACGGCACCAATGCATTCATCTTCGAACAAAATAGGGAAAATCATAATTCCCACCGGCTTACTTTCTCCCAAGGCGGAGCCAATGGACAAGTAGCCGTCAGGCGCCTCAGTAATCAGGATCGGCTTACGATCCAGAACACACTGTCCAAGCAAACCTTCGCCCACATGGATGGTATCCTTAAGCAAATCTTTGTCGTCCGGTTTGGCATAGGAGCCATACAGCTTAAATCGGTTCTCTTCTACATCCTTACCTTGCAAATAAAGCGCTCCATAGCTGCCTCCCAAAATGGGCGTAAATTCGCTGATAAACATCTGAGCGACCTGCTCCAGTGAATTCACCCCTCGGAACAGTTCAGTCACCCGTGCAGTATTGGCATTAAGCCAGTTTTGATCCTTCTGCGTCTGAAGAACGGAACGTTCAAATTTCCGCTTCTCCTCCAGGTCTCCAGCCATTTGTTGAAATACGCGAGCAACCTCGCCAATTTCGTCCTTGGATGCGACACTCATCCGGCTGATTGCCCTGTATTTTCCTTTGCCAAAGCCATTGATCATCAGATTAACAGTATTCAAACCTTTGGCTATGCTAGGAAGCACCCATAAGATAACCAGTAACCCCATCATAAGACCGACAGCCATCAGAATCGTGGTCATCTGCACAGATTCCTCATAAGCCTGATTGGCTTGCTTCATGTCGTTGTCTATTTCCCGATCCTGAAAAACAGCCAGGGCATTAATGCTGTCCATCGCTTCCTCTTGAGCAGGCAATCCCGTACTATTGCGGAAAGCATTCGCCTCATCAATACGATCTTGTCCCAATAAGGAAACAAGTCTCTCTTCGTAACTTAGAAATTCCTTCCATGCAACAGCAACCCGGTCAACCTGCTGTTGCTCTTCACTCGTCCCGGAACCCGTTTGCAAACTAGCCAGCACTTTCGTTCCTGTAGCGGAAATATTATCAAGCTCGCGTTTGGCCTCACTGACGGAGGAGCCCGGATTCAGGATCAAGTTGGCCATAACCTTGGCCATATCATTCACCTGACCGCGAATAGCCGTTGTTTTGCGGACCTTCATATATCGATCCTGATAGACCTGATTCAACTGCTCATTCAGGCTCCCCATCCGATCATAGCTAATCAATGTCAGCACAAGGAGGATCGCCATTAGCGATCCAAAGCCGATCAGCAGCTTATTTCTGATTTTCATGCAAGCTCTCTCCCTCTTTCAATGAAATCCAGATCAGGCACTTGTCATCATCGCGATCCTGAGCTGCCTCTTTACGAAAAAAAGCATCCAGCATCGCTTCTTCATTCCATTCCTCATACTTGCGAAGACACGCAGTCAAATACTCCAATTGCTCCTCATATTCGCCCTCTACGGCCTCCAGCAAGCCATCCGTATACAAAGCGATATGCCCCGCTCCTTCATAATGGATCGTGTGCATTTCGGCATCAATTTTATCAAACAAGCCTACCGGACTACAGGCCCGGTCGAACTTGATGATGCTGCCGTCCTGACCGAACAGCAAGCCGGGAGGATGCCCTGCGTTCACATAGTCAATCCGCCGGGAACGAGTATCAATCACCAAATAGATCGCTGTAAAATAATACTGTACCAGCTGTTTGCCGAGATCCAGTTGGTTAAAACGGCGATTCAACTCCTGTATGACCTTCTCAGGCTCTACATATGTGGTCACAGTATCCTTAAGCACTGACGCAATGAACATGCAGAACAGCGAGGAAGAAATGCCGTGCCCCATCATATCCAGCAAGATGATGGCATACCTTCCTTCCCCTAGCGGATACCATGAATATAAATCTCCCGCTAATTCAAAGGAAGGCTGATATAGCGCGTTCACTTCCAGCGCCGGGTCTTGAATAGCGGGACTCAGTACCGCCTGCTGTACCATCGCAGCCAGCTTCAGCTCATCCTGAATCCGCTGATCCCGATCCTTATGCCAGTCCTTTTCCTGCTTAAGACGCAAGGCAGATCGGATTCTCGCCATGAGCTCCACCTTGTTAATCGGTTTCGTGACGTAATCGACGGCCCCTACATCCAGTGCTTCAGCCAGTTTTTTGGAATCGCCTACAGCGGTCACCATGATGATCGGAATATCTTTTAAATGCTCATATTCCTGTACAATGCTGCAAGCCTCAATGCCGTCCATTTCGGGCATCATCATATCAAGCAGCACCAAATCAATATCCGAAGGACGGGGTCGGAGACTAATGGTACGATCGCCAATCCCCAGATGCTCCAACATTTCTGCGGCTGAGCTAGCTGAAATAACATCTCTGTAATTTTCCTTTTTTAGTATTTCGCGAATAATAATGACATTGGTCGGATTATCGTCAACAATTAGAATTCTCATTGGCCTCTCCTTATCTGTAACCCATGTATTATACTATACCTGCTTAAGCGGCAACATCCTCGTTGATTAGAAATAGCGTTCCCTTAAAGAGACGTGCCCGTAAAGAAGGCATTCCAAAAACATAGATAAGGAATGAGGCTGAAACCCCATTCCTTATCTATGTTTTTGGAGGACCCGTTAAGCACTCGTACTGAGGTTAATGCCCTGATCCAGTTCTTTTTCATAAAAATCAGCTTCCGTGTCTGTAAATCCCAGGGAAGTAATCTTGGCACGAAGCTCGTCGCCCCGTGAACGGAACAAATTGGCTAATGAGTCGAAAACGCCCTCTTCCTTAATCCCGATTTCCTTGGCATCCACCGTATCGGCAATACGATCCGTCCGATCCTGATCATGAGCGAGCACGAACACATCCTCATAACGATAGCCCGTGTTGCGCAACTCATTCACTGCTTCAACGGCTTGTACACCGTTCTCTACCACTTTGGCATAAGATTTATGATGGGTCTGATTCATGTTTCTCACGCTCCTTTAAGGATTGACTTCTCTGACTATTACACGCTACACATGCATTTGAAACTTCCATGTTATGTCAAGAGCTTAAAAAATGGATTTACCACTCGGTCTCATCAAAAAACTCAACATATTTGGGCTTATCCGACATTTCATCCGTAAATACCTTAATCGCCCGTTGTCCGCGTACATATACCTCTCCGTCCTCTGCTGTAAATTGTGAGCCACCGAGCGCCTGATCCAGCGTTTGCCGTTTCAGCGGCAGCCACTCATCATTTACCTTAATTCGACCAGCAGCAGGGTCTACATGCACATAGGAAACGACATCCCCACGCATGCCTACTATGACGTCAGGATATTGATATTCTGTAGAAAGCTGCAGCATATCCTTCTTTATCCGAAGCGGCTTGCCCAGTTTTTTCAATACATCTGCGCGTGTATCCTCCAGAGATATGCCATTTAACGTTTGAAAATCAGCCGGTACGGCATGTTGGGCGGGGATCGTCTGCACAGCCCTCACCATATGCCCCGCTGCTTGCGGGGAAACGGTTTGGTGAACCGTATCCTGTCCGGAAAAGGGAGTGAGCAAACCAGCAATCAGTAATAAAGTCTTCATCATAAATCTCACCCTTTCAATGAATTTCCTGTAGTTTACGGTTCAAGTCTGTGCTACTGGCGCATTTTCTGCCACAGGCTGGCAGCGATATCCACATAGCTTAACCAGTTTTTAGCCGACTTCGCCGCAGGCTCCTCATAGGTCGCATTGTAGCTTTGGACCGTCCGCTCTGTTGCGGTTAAAGGTCTGTCCGCTGTGTTATGTGGCTTTTGGAACCGGGTCATTAACGCGGTCGAAGCCTGCTTGGCAGCCAATGTCACTTCGCTCAGCACCTCGCCCAGGTTTTTAACAGATTCCATCACAGGCTCTATTTGCTTTAATTTATGATCAACATCTGCGGTGATGTCATTCGCATGTCGAACCGTTTGTTTTACTTCGTAGCTCAGTTCGTCGACTGTCTTTTGTACATCCTGCAAGGTTAGAGTCACCTTATCCAAAGAGCCTTGTGCTGCTTTAAGTGTTTTAATAAGGAAAATTACGAGAACTGCAAATGCGATAGCGATAATAAAAATACTGATCTGTGTTAACATGGCGTAACCTCTCTTTCATCCTTCACGATGATGTGTATGATTACTGCATAGTTACCCTTTACATTCAGACGCGAAACAACGTTGAAACTTGGTTCTTCTTCGCACCCAGGTGCTATGCTTCATGGAATAGATCATGGTTTAAAACACTGTATAACGATGACACAGCCACGAAAATACGAATGATTTTGCATCACCCGCAATTGAGCCCTAACAGGCACGAGTATGCCACATTATATACAAAAAAGGAGGATGCGGAACAGGTTGAAATGGTCCGAAGAAAACAGACTTCGTATTGTTGGCATAGACGCGGCTGATGTAATATTCGCCCCATATTAAAAAAGGATGTTTCCAACCTGATTACAGGGCTGGGAACATCCTTTTTTGATGCGAGTTTTTAGTATTTGCGACGTTTATTGGATTACGCTGCCCCCGAACAGGAAACGGTCCTGCCAAGCTTTGCTGAAATCCGTGACTTTCACACCGCCACCCGCTACAGAAAACGTATGAAGAAGCTTGTTGTCTCCCAAATATACAGCAACGTGTGTGATCGTTTGGGAGGAATTATCCAGGGACGTGTATGCCCCGGAAGAAGCATTATAGTTGGTAAAGAAGAGCAAATCGCCACGTTTGAGTGTAGTCATGTCGGTATTCGGCTGACTGTTTTGTTTGATCCACTCACCCTGTGAACGAGAATCTGCCGGAAGCTGGATACCTACAGCCTGACGGAAAATTTGGCGGGTAAATGCAGAGCAATCAAAAGTAGCCGTACTGTTACGATCAGAACCATATTGATAGGGTGTCCCGAGGTAAGTCATACCTGTGTTAATAACCTGTTCGATCGCAGCCGCTGCATCGCCGTAAGGCAAGCTAACCGTCGACGCAGGAGACGCTACCGCAGGCAGAGCAGCAGGATCTGAAGCAGATGCCTCTGCAGAAGCCACAGGCTGCTCCACAACAACACCCTCACCAATACGAATATATTGTGGAGATGAGCTGACATAGCCTGTAGTACCATCAGCCGTGGTAACCTTGAACCAATAAGAGTTACTTGGATCGGTAATTGTAACGACATCCCCTGTATTCAAATAGCCCAAAATCTCGGAAGAAGTGGATGCCTCCGCCCGCAAACGAACGGACGTTTGAATCGTAGCTTTCGTTTGACCGGCAGAACTATTCACTGAGGCTGGAGCCTCTTTAGTTGAAACATTGTTTTTAACGGGTTCTGTGATTTCCGGTTTACGGCTGGCAGACGGGGCGACAGTAGCAGCAACGCTGGTAGCGCCAACTTTTATGTACTTGCCGGAGCTGCTCGTGTATCCGGTAACTCCACCAGAGGTCTTGACCTTATACCAATAGCTGTTTGTTTTCTCCAATACCGTTACGGCCTCTCCCTGCTTCATAAAGCTGACGACATCCCCCGTCGTTGAAGGATTGGATCTGAGCTTTACAGCCGCTTGAATAACCGCCTTCTGACCTGTGGATGCTGTCGATGCCGCTGCGTCAACCTGACCCGGCGATAAGTGAATTGCTGCCAATAGCGCGGCTGACGTCATGAGCGTTCCCATCATGCGTCTTCTCAATGTTGCACCTCCTGGCTGTTTTTACGAATTTGAGAGCATATCCAATTCCGACCAATATAGCCGGACATGCCTTCATTATAGTAAAAGCAGCAGGAAGAGAGATATAATCCAAAAGTCACAAAAGAGAACGCATCCACCTTTTATATCTAGGCCTAAAGTCTCTTTTAACGTTAACTATTTAATAATTAAACTATAATTTGGGTTCCACATGAACGTGGACATGCATCGTGTTATGAACCTCTTGCAAGCGTTCCTCAATTCGGTCACTGATTCGATGTCCTTCAATCAAGCTGAGTTTCGGATTCACCTCAATGACCACATCCACCAGCGCATGATTACCGTGTACCCGTGCCTTAACGTCTCGAATCCCCTCTACTCCAGGGATATGGGCAATCGTACTCCGTAGGTCAGACAGCTCCTGCTCGTCAAATCCATCTGTCAAACTGTGTGTAGAATCTTTAAAGATATCCCATGCCGTCTTACATATAATAAATCCTACCGCGATCGCCGCAACAGTATCGAGCCATGGCAATCCGAACTGTGCGCCGATAATGCCTATCGCTGCTCCAACACTGACAAGCGCATCTGACAGATTATCCTTAGCCGCCGCCTGCAAAGCCTTATTGTTAATCTGCCGGGCCAGTCTGCTATTGTAAAGGTATACTCCCAACATAATAACTGCACAAATCACTGCTACACCTGCGGAGATGATTTCCGGTGTTTGCTTTCCACCCTTAAAAATGCTTCCGATTCCATCAATAAGCACCTGAAGACCGACGACTGCCATAATAAAGGACGCCAGCAGCGCTGCGATCGTTTCTGCGCGAAAATGTCCGTAGGCATGATCAGAATCCGGCGGTTTCTGGGATATTCTCAGGCCAATCAGCACGGCCACAGACACCACAATATCGGTGACATTGTTAAAGCCATCGGCCAGTAACGCGCTGGAAGCAAAAATATATCCACTAATCAGCTTGAATCCGGACAGCAAAAGGTAAGCGCTTATGCTCACCCACGCCCCTCGTTCACCTTTTCGTATTTCATCATACACATTTACCACAACGGAGGACACTCCTTCAAAAGCAACTGTTAGTTTCAGCATAGCAGACGATCTTTGTGTGGGTCTACAGAAACAGTCTTTCCTCTCCGCATCGCTGTAGGAACAACGAAAAAGTATTGCCGAGCCCCATTCCTGTAGGGGTTGCAAAACATTTTTTCCTTCGTGCAAAAAACAGACTCTCCACTCCCAGTCCGCCCTATGCTCGTGTTATTATTGTTGCCCTTGTCCCTTCTTTTAAAAACGTATAAAATGAGGACACAGCCGCGTTGTTCTTCAATCAGCATGATTGACATGAATCTGGCGGCAACAGGAGGAATTTATTCATGAGCGATGCCAATGAACCACGTAAAATTAATCTTGCAGATGCCATTAAGGAAAAACTGGCACAAAAAAAACAGCAGTCCGGCGCTTCACAGCAGGGCGGCTTTCAAGGCGGTTCCACCAAAACATTGAAAAGCCAAAATACGAAGAAGCCGAACAACCAACGCCGTCGCACAGGTGGATCATAAGCCACCCAGCCGCCTAGCTCCATAGGCTAGTACGGTAATGGAGGCCTAACGAGGCTAATCCTGCCTCGTTACCAGAACCGAGTGTTATGGACAACGGCACAAACGAAAAGAGGAGCCTCCCCAGCCATATCCATGGCTCAGGGAGCTCCTCTTTCGTTTATCTATTTGCTGAAATTAGCTGGGTTAGCTGTAAAGGTATTAGCCGATTTCTACCGGATACATACGCTCACGCAATTTCGCAATTTCTTCGCTTTCCAAGTATTCATCATAGCTCATCGTACGGTCGATTACACCGTTTGGTGTAATTTCGACGATGCGGTTCGCGATGGTTTGAATAAACTGATGGTCATGGGAAGTGAACAAAATGGTACCGTCAAAGTCGATCAGACCATTGTTCAGCGCTGTGATGGATTCCAGATCCAAGTGATTGGTTGGTTCCTCCAGCAGCAGCACATTGGCGCCATTCAACATCATTTTCGCCAGCATACAGCGAACCTTTTCTCCCCCGGACAGCACGCTTGCTTTCTTAAGTGCTTCTTCTCCTGAGAAAAGCATACGTCCCAAGAAGCCACGCAGGAACGTTTCGTCCTGATCCTTTGAATATTGACGCAGCCATTCCACAAGATTCATATCCACACCTTCAAAATAGGTGGAGTTATCTTTCGGGAAATACGCCTGGCTGGTCGTAATCCCCCAGGAAAATTCGCCGTTGTCCGCTTCCAGCTCATTCATCAAGATTTGGAAAAGCGTCGTTTTAGGCAGGCCATTCGGGCCAACGAACGCAATTTTATCCCCTTTGTTCACAACCAGACTAAACTCGTTCAGCACTTGCTCGCCTTCAACGGTTTTACTGAGGCTATCTACGGTCAGCAGCTGCTTGCCCGCTTCACGCTCAGGCTTGAAGTTAATGAACGGATATTTACGGTTCGACGGACGGATGTCGTCCAGCGTAATTTTATCCAATTGCTTTTTACGCGAGGTTGCCTGTTTGGACTTGGAAGCATTCGCGGAGAAACGCTGGATAAAAGCCTGCAGTTCCTTAATCTTCTCTTCCTTCTTCTTGTTGGCATCACGAGCCAGTGTAAGCGCGAGCTGGCTGGACTCATACCAGAAGTCGTAGTTACCGACATACATCTGAATTTTACCGAAATCAATATCCGCAATATGCGTACATACCTTGTTCAGGAAGTGACGGTCATGGGATACGACAATAACGGTGCCTTCATAGTCCATCAGAAAGTTTTCGAGCCATTGAATGGATTCGAGATCCAAATGGTTGGTAGGCTCATCGAGCAGCAAATTGTTCGGACGACCAAACAACGCTTGTGCCAAGAGAACGCGGACCTTATCGTTGCCGCTCATCTCAGCCATCTTTTTATCATGCAGGTCACGCGGAATACCAAGGCCGATCAGCAATGCGGCCGCATCCGGCTCGGCATCCCAGCCGTTCAGCTCTGCAAATTCGCCTTCCAGCTCACCAGCGCGCAAACCGTCTGCTTCGGAAAACTCAGCTTTAGCGTACAGCGCATCCTTTTCCTTCATGATCTCATACAGACGCGTGTGGCCCATAATAACGGTTTCCAGAACAGGGAATTCATCGTATTCATAATGGTTCTGCTTGAGCACTGCCATCCGTTCGCCCGGTGTCATGTGGACCTCGCCTGAATTGGCTTCGATTTCACCGGAAAGAATTTTCAAAAAAGTGGATTTGCCCGCGCCATTCGCCCCAATCAGGCCGTAGCAGTTCCCGGGAGTAAATTTGATATTTACGTCTTCAAAAAGTGGGCGTTTACCATAACGAAGCGTTACGCCGCTTGTACTGATCATATAAGCATACCATCCTTATCATTAGTTAAGTGCTAAACACAAAATTACCGACGGCAATAGTATAACACACAAAAGATCGGAATCGAACCGTAGTATAAGTAGAATACCACCAGAACATCAGGTCATATCTTACAATAAAATAAAAAATGCTTCTGTCTCGACAATTGTCACCCCTGACAAATACGCGGACCAGAACCATTTTCTTGTTTTTTAAACTCAATACCTCCAGAAGCCAGAACTGTCAGGAAACACCGACACCCATCGGAATAAGATACATTCCCGCCTCGTCGTCCTGTCTTACAACGACCTCCACACCATAGACGGCTTGAATCAGCTCGGATGTTGCAACCTTTGCGGGCGGGCCGTTTGCTATGATCCGTCCTTCCTTCATAGCGATCATCACGTCGCTATACCGAATAGCCTGATTAATATCATGCAGCACCATCACGATGGTCAGGCCGTGCTCCTGATTTAGCTGCCGGATAAGCTCCAAAATCTCAAGCTGGTAATACATATCCAGATAAGTCGTTGGCTCGTCCAAAAATAAAATCGGCGTTCGCTGTGCCAAGGCCATCGCAATCCATACGCGCTGTCGTTCTCCCCCTGAAAGCTGATCCAGCGTACGTGTTCTGCGTTCCTCCAGGTTGGTACAGGCCATCGCCCATTCAACTGCTTCCTCGTCCTCGTCCCGGTTGCCTGTGAACATATGCTTATGAGGCAGTCTTCCGAAGCTGACAAGCTTCTCTACCGTCAAGTCCGATGGCGCCTCATTTTGCTGGTGAACCACCGCTAATTGACGGGCCAATTCCTTGGGCTTATAGCGGGCAAGCTCCTTGCCGTCCAAAACCACTTGTCCCAACCGGGGAACCGCATTGTTGGACATTACACTAAGCAGTGTCGATTTGCCCCAACCATTGGGACCAATAATAGTGGTAATCTGTCCCGGTTCAATCACAGCATTAATGGCGTGTAGACGATCCGTTTTGCGGTCGTATGAAAAGGTAATATCCTTAATGTCCATAGGTGCGATCCGCCTTTCTGATCAGGAATATCAGGAACGGTCCGCCAATGACGGCCATAATAATAGAAGCCGGAATTTCGTTGGGAGCAAGCACCGTCCGCCCAAGCGTATCTGCGAGCAGAAGCAGCAAGCCGCCACCCAAGGCGGAGAATGGAATCAGCCACTTGTGATCCGAACCTACCAAATAACGGACACAATGGGGAACGAGCAGGCCGATAAAGGCGATAACTCCTGCGATGGCTGTAGCCGTTGCTGCCAGCAGCACGGCAACGACGGAAATCAAAAGTCGTGCGCGCGTCACATTGAATCCGAGGTTTTTAGCCGTTTTATCTTGAAGGGACAAGAAATTACACCAGGAAAACACAAGCATGGCCAAAATCAACCCCATTCCGCCGTAGGTCACGATCACCTCAACATCAACCCATTTTTTCATGGACAGGGTCGAGGTCGTGACCTGATTAATGCTGGTGACCGCATAACTTCCCCGATAGTTAAACGACTGCCCCAAACCGGAAAAAATGGCATTCACAGCCACCCCGATCAAGATCAGACGAATCGGGTGCAGACCTGACTTCCAGGAAAATCCGTAGACCATCAGGCAGGCCAGCGCACCGCCGACAAAAGAAAAGAACGGCATCCAGAAATAAAGCGCCGGAAAGATCGTCACCGCAATCAGCGAGATCAATGCCGCTCCCGAAGAAATACCGATAACCCCGGCGTCTGCCAGCGGATTTTTCATGACAGCTTGCAGCAAGACGCCCGCCACTGCAAGAGCTGCTCCAGCCATCACAGCGACAATAATTCTCGGTAATCTCAAATCCTTAACCACATTGACCTGCTCATCTGTCCCTGTCCACAAACCTGTAACCAATTGACCCAAGTTGACCTTGAGACTGCCCGTCATCGCCGAATACAAAATGACGCCGATAAGCAGGACGGTCACAATGATAATGCTCCAACCTTTTTTTGACATGTCATCAGCTTCCTTTTAGGTTGTAGGCGGCTCCAATATTGCCGCTGATTTTCCGGGCCTGCAAAATTTCCCGCAATATGCACAGCTAAACACAGAGCGTATCATACAGGCCGACCCTGATTACATCTTCATCATGACCCATGGTAATACGGAAGAAGTGAAAGCCGCATTTTTAAAGGAAATGCAGGAAAATGCAGCCTGGAACGGAATTCAGGCGGTCAAAAGCAATCAGGTCGAGGTGTTGCCATCAGATTTGTTCGGAACGAATCCGGGCGCCCGAGTGACAAAGGCGCTGGATTTGATGCACGACAAGCTGTATCCGGCGAAATAGACGATGAACAAACTACAGCGTGCCAGAAGGCGCACCATCGCCTGGATTACCCTTCCGGTCCTACTGTTGGCTGTCTCTGTGTACGGCCTGGCCTACGGTTCGGTGTCGATTCCGCTCCAAGAAATCAATCAGGTTTTGTTACATAACCATGACTCTATCTATCGCACGATCCTGATGGATCTCCGGCTGCCCAGAGTGCTCGTAGGTTTGCTTGTAGGAGCTTGCCTCGCAGCTTCCGGAGCACTTCTTCAAGGAGTCATGAAAAATCCACTGGCCGACCCAGGCGTTATTGGTGTATCGGATACGGTGGCACGCTCCTGGTTTGATCCGATTGAGCTGCCTGTAGGTATTTTGCTGGCTGTCATCGGGGCGCCGTTCTTCTTAATCCTGCTCAAGAAACGGGGGAATTTCGGATGACAGCCATTCAGGGTGAGCATCTCTCCTTGCAGCGCGGATATTTCAAGCTAGACGATGTAAACATCACCTTGCCCGCCGGGAAGCTCACCGCAATTGTCGGACCCAACGGCTCAGGCAAATCTACGCTTCTGCGCATTATGACCCGGCTGCTCAAGCAGGATCAGGGGCAGGTTTCCGTACTAGGTAAGCAAGTAGAGGACTACAAACGGCGCGATTTTGCCCAGACGATTACGATGCTGCCGCAAATGAAGGATATGCTGCCGTTATTAACGGTTCGTGAGCTGGTTGCTTACGGAAGAGCTCCTCATGCCAAAGGCTTGAGAACACGACATACCGGACAGGACCAACAAATCGTGGACCATGTCATGGAAATCACAGGCATCAAGCCCTATGCGGACCGGATGTTCCATACTCTATCGGGAGGTGAACAACAAAAAGCGCGAATTGCAATGGCTTTGGCCCAACAAACAAGTATTCTTTTGCTCGATGAACCAACCACTTTTCTGGATATCGCCCATCAATTTGAGGTTATGGATATGCTGCGGCGAATCAATCACGAGTCCGGCTTGACGATTGTTATGGTACTGCATGATTTGCAGCAAGCTGCGGCCTATTGTCATCATATGATTGCGCTTAAAAGGGGACGAATTGCCGTTGCCGGCGAACCCCGTCAGATTTTGACATCTGATTTTCTTCGCGACATTTATGAAATGAACGCCACGATCAAATTCGAGGATGGCTATCCGGTCATTATACCGACCATACCACATCATTTAGGAGGAATTTAACTATGGTTATCGTTACAAATACGTCTAAAATCACACCGGGCAACGCCCACCTGCTCATCGAACGCTTCAACAAAGAAGGAAAAGTAGAGAAAATGGAAGGCTTCCTCGGTCTGGAGGTGCTGCTGACTGAAAACACGGAGGATTATGAGGAAGTAACGATCAGCACACGCTGGAAGGAAAAAGAGAGCTTCCAAGGCTGGACGAAAAGCGAAGCGTTCCGCGAATCCCATAGCCACCGCCAAATTCCGGACTATATTATTGAAAATAAAATCACCTTTTATGAGGTTAAAATCGTTCGTCATCCCATCGCCAACAGTGACTCCTCTTTGGCGAGTGACACCGAAGCCGTTTAATCCTGAATTATAGCCTAAAAACAAAAAAAGCGGCTCCGCAGACAACATCATTTGTCCGCAGAGTCGCTTTTTTCGATGAATATTTGTTATACTCCTCAGTTTGTAGTAGAGCCGCGGCGCCCAATTTTCAGCGTCTCTCCGTGCCCCAATACATGGATACGTTCCTTCGCGATGCCCAAACGCTCGCGCTCGGCTTCGAGACGATCCAGCGCCTCTCTCGGCGTATCATCCGCCAGCTTAAAGGCTCCATAATGCATCGGGATCATCTGATCCGCGCCGCAATCGACAAAGCCCTGCAATGCCTCCTCCGGTGTCACGTGCTGCGAGGTCATGAACCATTCCGGTTCATACGCGCCAATCGGCATAAAGGTCAGGTCAATGGCAAAACGCTCGCCAATCTCCTTAAAACCACGAAAATACCCGGTGTCTCCCACAAAATACAACGTCGGCGCGTTCGCTGAATCTGAATCTGTATGAGAATCTGAGTCCGCAACGGACGTGGCAGAGCCGATCACCTGCTGCTCACTTTGCAGTACGAATCCACCCCAATGTGAAGTGTTGGTATCGAACGGCGTACGCCGTGTCCAGTGCTGCGCCGGAACAAATGTAATCCGTACCCCGCCTACCGTAAAATACTCCCACCATTGCAGCTCATGGCAATTGCGAAAGCCTTTGCGAACCATTTTCGACTTTAGTCCCGCAGGTACGAGCATAAGCGTGTCTGCACGATATAATTTGCGCAGTGATTGTATATGTAAGTGATCATAATGCGAATGGGACAGCAAAATGATGTCCAGCGGCGGCACATCCTGAATGCGAATGCCGGGCGGAGCCAGCCTTTTGTCCAAGGCCATACGCTCGGCCCATACCGGATCGGTGATGATATTCAGCCCAAGGTATTGGATGAAAAAGGTGGAATGGCCTACCCAGGTTGCTGTGGTCATGTCCCGATTACTGTGCAAAAACTCCAGCTCCGGGGGATGGTTCGGAACAACAAACGTATAATCCTTGGTTTTGCTGCGTCGTTCCTGCCGCCATTGTCTGAATTGCTTGATGGTTTTATCGGTATTTACATGATCCATATTGTTAAAACGAACTTTGGGCATGATGTAATTCCCTCCCTGACAAACCCGTTCTCCCAAGTAATCCAAAGGGTTTCCATTCATCTATATATTGTACACGTGAGTATGAAAAGCAAATAATACAACATGCTGGTATATGTAAAGTATAATTCAAACTCCAATCTAATGGAAATATGTAAAGGAAATTCCACAGTATACATCAAGGCACATCAAGGCACATCAAGGCACATCAGGACACATGAAGGGACCCTCCTCATAAATCAGGAAGGCCCGTTTCCGCTGCTGCTGTTAGTCCTGTGGATTTTTAAAGCGTGCCGAATATATAAACAGAAACAAAATCGCCACGATAATAATGATAGGCGACTCGTACATAATCGTAAAATGCTCGAAAGCAACCATTGAACTCACCCTTTCTTCCCCATTTCTCCCCGCACATATTTTGCATCGAACAGGAACAATCTCAATATCAGAATCAGCGAAGGGATCAATACCAGCAGTCCCGCACTAAACGCCGTAATCAATGCATACGCCATCGCAGGGTTCGTAAAGCTGCCATGCACATTAATGTAGGGGTACAAAACATACGGAAGATGCGAGCGACCATAGCCATACCAGGCAAATGCAAATTGCAGCATCACCAGGATAAATGAGGTGCCCAAATAGCGTCGTTGCCATACCAGATAAACAGCTCCTACAAAGCATACAGAAGATGCGACGAACATCCAGGCCATACCTAGCATATTGGCAAAATGTTCTGGATTTTGCTTGTTGATCTGAAAAAAAGCGAACAAACTTGCCAAAATTGTAGGAGCACTCCAGAACAACGCATATCCCCGTACAATTTCGAAAGCGACCTTGTCTCCCGCCCTTTTGGCATAAAAGGACAAAAACATCGCCGATATATACAGCACACTCACCAGCGCCAGAATAATAACTGCCCACGTATAGGGGTTGCTAAATAGCTGGTCCCATTGCAGATGAACACCTGTGCTGTTTTCCACAATAATGCCGCCTTCCGAAATGGCGAGAACCGTGGACAGCGCCGCCGGAATCAGCAGCCCTGTTGCACCGTACAACGCCATGTAGACGATATTATTGGTCCCGGAATGCCCATACGTATTGTACGCATAATACACTCCCCGAATCGCGAGAAGCACAATCGCAATACTGCCGGGAACGAGTAACGCCGTCCCATAGTAATAAGCCGCATCCGGGAAAAAACCGTTCAATCCCACCACGAAAAAGATGAGAAATACATTCGTTACCTCCCACACCGGGGATAGATAGCGTTGAATGATATTGTGGATTTTGTTCTGGTGACCTGTCAGTACACTGTAAAAGCTGAAAAAGCCTGCACCAAAATCAATAGAAGCCACAATCAAATAACCGAACAGGAAGGTCCACAAAATGGCGATACCGACAATTTCATAGCTCACTTGCTTTCAGCCCCTTCCATGCCCAACTGCTTCATCTCTTCTACCGCATCCTTATTTCGGAATAGCTTGCTCAGTACCTTAATGGCCGAGAAGCACAACACCAGATACAAAATAACAAACATCACCAGCATCCAGCCGACACTGGTAGAGGTGGTTGCTGCCTCGGATACCTTCATGTATCCGCGTAAAATCCACGGTTGCCTGCCGACCTCCGCGAACATCCAACCCAGTTCAATGGCGATCATAGCCAGCGGTCCGACCAAAATAAGCGCCAGCAGCAGCCATCTGGGGTATGGTTTGCGACCTGGCAAACGCCCCCGGATCAAATATAGCAAAGGAATGACCAAAATCAGCACCCCGGTGGTGATTTTGAGGTCAAACATATAGTGGATAGATAGCGGCGGACGCTCATCTACGGGATAATCATTTAATCCCTTGACCTCCGTACTAGGCAAATTCCCGGCCAACACACTCAGTGCATAAGGAACTTTCAGGGCATACTTGATATCACCGTTTTCATCCATGTAGCCGCCATATACAAAGGGGGCGTGCGTCATCGTATCAAAATGCCATTCAGCGGCAGCCAGCTTCTCGGGCTGATATTTGGCTAAAAATTTGCCAGAAGCGTCTCCGATCATGACCGTGCTGATGGCAAACACAATGGTACAAGTCGCAGTCAGCTTCAGCGCTTTTTTGAAATACGGGTGATTACGGCCCCGCAGCATACTGTAAGCAGCCAGTCCCATCAGCACCCCGGCGCTCAATGTATACGAGGAAGCCAACACATGTGAAACCTTGGTGGGTGTGGCCGGATTCAGCATGGCCTGAATGGGATGAATATCTGTCATGACTCCATTTTTGAGTGTAAAGCCTTGGGGCTGGTTCATGAACGAGTTCACAGTCGTAATAAAAACCGCTGATGCAGATGAGGCAATCGCTACCGGGATAAGCAGCATCAGGTGGAAATATTTGCTTTTAAACCGATCCCAGGTGTACAAGTAGATCCCCAGAAATATAGCTTCGATAAAGAAAGCAAACGTCTCCAAAAACAAAGGCAACGCAATCGCTTGTCCAGCCACCCGCATAAAGGTAGGCCAGAGCAGGCTGAGCTGCAGACCAATCGCGGTGCCTGTAACGACACCCACGGCCACAGTGATGACAAACCCCCGCGCCCACCGTCGGGCCAGCAAAGTATAATGTGAATCACCGGTTCGCAGCCCGCGCCATTCTGCAAGTGCAATCATTAAGGGTATGCCAACGCCAATGGATGCAAATACAATATGAACAAACAGGGTAATTCCGGTCAGCATCCGGCTTAGCAATACAGGGTCCAGTGAAGACAAATGGGTCTCACTCCTTCATTTCACATTTTAAAATAGGAAAAACATCGTGAGTTGCTCTTGATTACCAGCTAAGGAGTCAAGCGAGCTATGCTTTTAATTACGGCGTACAGCATAATAGCCGCAATCACAATACATACAATAATGAGCGTTCTTTCCTGCTTGCGGAACATAGGAACGCCTCCTTCACTTATCTTTTGGCGCATTTTGGTAACCTACTCTCAGTTTGGTTCAATCATCCGATTTTTAACCCTGCTTTGGTGCTGAATGCAGCCGTTTTTCTGTTTAGATATTGTCTTATGCCTTCAAATTCGCTATATTAAAAATAGTTAGATAACCTAATTACATGAAAAGAGTGAACTTATGCCGCCAAAACAACATCAGCGGGACGCCGTTCAACCCCTCCTTCCCCGCCTTGGGCCAGAGCCTTATCTGGAGTTAATGGATCAAACAGCTCTTGCCGAAACGGACCGGCAGCTTGCCCGCATCGGTCTGTTTTTGCTATGGACGGGTGATAACGTGCTTGATGCGATTGATCTGGATTTGTCCGTTTACGGCCTGACAGAGAGCAAACTGGATTTGCTATTGCTGCTAACCCTGCATCAATCACAAGGCCAGATGAGCCCCTCGATGATTGCCGATCGTCTCGGAATTCGACGCGCATCCGTGACATCAATCCTGGACTGGACAGAGCAAAGAGGATGGATTATCAGGGAACATACTCCCACGGATCGACGCAAGATTCATGTACGTATTACAGACGAAGGCTCCCTTCTTGTACAGCAGGTACTCCCTGTATTTTGGTCCTCCTGTGCTTCTCTGGCGAGCATTTTGGAGCCTGAGGAGCAGGTCGTTTTTTCGCGGATTATAGAGAAGCTCCACCATCATATGGAGCGCAGATTGGGGGTGGGTAGATAATTTTTTTTGAGCATATAATTAGGTTATCTAATATTACAAATTGATTATATTAACAAGTTGCTTATTTTATCATGAAGGAGTGTTCCATAAATGAGTAAATTACGAACAAATCATACCGCTATACAGAAGGAAACCGCAGTTCTGCCTTATGGATGGATGATAGTCATCCTATGCTGGTCAGCGGTTGTAGTCATGTCCAGCCTATATGTAACGGTGCCTTTGGTTCCCCTCTTTGCCGATGTATTTGGAAAAACGCTTGCCGAAGCAGCCTTGCCGGGCAGTATCTTTTCCTTGGGCTTTGCGATGGGCTGCCTTATTTATGGGGGACTGTCTGACCGCTTTGGACGAAAGCAGGTCATCGTCTCCGGACTGCTCGCATTAACGATTATTTCGTTATGCCTCGGCTTAACCAGTCAGTATCCGGTATTAGTGGCACTGCGCCTGCTACAGGGCTTGGCGGCGGCCACCTTTTCTCCCGTAGCTCTCGCTTACGCTGTAGATATGTTTCCGACCGAAAAGCGGGTAACGGCTATCGGCTTTATCAGCACCGGTTTTCTGGTAGCAGGTATTGCCGGACAGGTATTTAGTATTGTCATCAGTGAACAAATGGGATGGAATATGGTCTTTTGGATGCTGGGGGTACTGTACGCCATAACCTTCCTGATCGTCCTTTTTTTCCTGCCTAAAGCTCCCTCGCCTCAACGAGGCGTCCGCATTTTAGCGGCCTTCAGTCAGTTGGGTACTGTTGTGCGCTCGTATCCTTTGTGGCTAAGCTACACGGTCGCTTTTGTGCTCCTGATGTCCTTTGTGAGCATGTATACTGTTTTGGGCAGCTATCTGGGCGGTCCCGAATTTGGTCTGAACAGCACGCAGATGCTTTATGTAAGATCCGCTGGCATCATCGGCATGCTTCTATCACCTTTTGCCGGAAAGCTAGCCCAAAAATTGGGTGTGTATCTTATACTACGAGCAGCCCTAGCTCTCTCCATTCTCAGCTTGGCGCTGATGGGAATGACGCATTCTCTTATTGCTATCGTCGTGTTGAGTGTATATTTTGTAAGCGGCATTGCCCTGAGCGTTCCTTCACTCATTGCAATTGTCGGCCAGTTGGGAGGTTCAGCAAGAGCGATAGCGGTCTCACTTTACACCTTCATTCTGTTCGCAGGTACGAGCCTGGCACCTATGCTTTCTATTCGTTTGATGGGTAACGGCGGAAATCAGGCGGCTACATTTATGCTGCTGGCAGCTGTTCTGTCTGTGGGCTTTATCGCCTCCCTGCTCATTCGTCAGAAGCAGAATGATTCATTGAAGCGGAGTGCATAAAGCTATATTATAACGAACTCTAAAATTCACATAAAAACGGAGTAGGCGGAATGGTGCTGTACAAGCGAAGCGGTGGCGATGGGAAGCACCATCCGACTGCGCAGTGGCGTCATAGTAACTTTCCAATTCAGTAAATATAGCATCCTGTTTTTATTTAAGAACCACCATATGCTCATAAGACATGTTTATATGATTTATGCGATATATGTCATTGCATTTTCCTCAAGATTACAAACTATCTCTTTGGAGACATCCATAGAATGAGGTACAATACAGATAAGCTATATATGGAGAACTTTTGAACAGGAGGCTGTACCGAGCTATGAAGATCACATCTATCGAGCCGACTCCCAGTCCGAACACCATGATGCTGCATCTGGATGAACGACTGGAAGCAGGTATCCGCAGAACATATACACGGGACAATGAGCGTTCCGCCCCTCCATTTATCCGGCGCATGCTGGCCATTGAAGGGGTCAAAAGCGTGTTTCATACGACAGATTTTGTCGCCCTTGACCGCAAAGGCAATGCAGATTGGTCTACCATTCTGGGTCAAGTCCGGGATCAGCTGGGCGAGGAAGGCGCTGACGCCAATTGGGATTTACCGGAAGAAACCTCGGGGGAAGCGTTTGGCGAAGCACAGGTCTTTGTGCAATTTTTCCGCGGCCTTCCGATGCAAATTCGGGTTAAGGCGGGACAGAAGGAGGAACGGATTTCCTTGTCCGACCGCTTTGTGCAAGCCGTTACACGTGTAGCCAGTGCTACGTTGATCAAGGAGCGCAAGCTCAGTGATTATGGCGTTCGTTACGGTGAGCTGCCGGATATTGCGCGCGAGGTCGAGCAGGAACTGGAGGCCGCCTTCCCGCAGGAACGACTGGAGCAGATTATCCAGCAGGCGATCGCCCACGGCGCGAACAACAGCGAATTCGTGGAGGAGCGCCGCGAATGGAGCGATGCCGAGCTGGAGCAGGCTCTGCGGCACGAGGATTGGCGTACACGCTATGCCGCGCTGGATCGGCTGGAGCCAACACCCGAGCATTTGCCGCTTATTCGGCAAGCGCTGCATGACGACAAAATGCAGCTGCGCCGGCTGGCTGTCGTCTATCTGGGCGATATCCGCTCACCAGAGGCGATGGAGCTGCTGGCCGAGGCGTTGCGCGATCCTTCCGCCGCGGTACGCCGTACCGCAGGCGACACGCTGTCGGACATCGGTGATCCGGTCGCTACCGGTGCGATGATTGGAGCG
>NZ_ASSB01000139.1:0-34122 GCF_000520755.1 Paenibacillus sp. 1-18 | reverse complement strand
GCTTTAGCCATGTCTTCTGCCGCCTGATCTTGACCTACTGCCCAAATTTCAGCCTCGTCTCCAATGGACTTGGCATAATCCTGCATCTTGGTAACCAGCAAACTTGTAGACATACCTGAGCTGCACGCCAGTAAAATTTTCTTCATGATTATTCCTTCCCTTCAAGGTCTTATTGGATATTAAGTAATAGAAAACGTTTACAGCGTAATTATAAATCCATACTTTTTTTGTATATACATTTAATTTATATGTATAGACTTTTTTTAAAAAATGACACATTTTATTTTTTTCCTCAATATTAACGCTTTCATTTCTTCTCTTTAATCTCTCAATAAACATTCGCATGTTCAAAAAGCTGGAGGGCATCACGCCTGGGGATTATCGTAAAAAGAAAAGCCGCCCGCCACAGGGAATAGACTGTGGGCAGGCGGCTGAATAACCGTGCAGGATATTATATTCTGTTATACTCTTAGATTCCGATGCGTCCTGTCCGTTAAACGTCTGTCAGACGCACAAGAGATCCTTTTTCCAGATCTACATAATCAATTGTAAATGCATGAGTCCGCACGTTGGCTTTCAGAAGGGCGCGATAGCTCCCTTTTTCCCATTGTATTTCCAACTGATCGGGATTTCCAGCTTCTATAATTTTGATTTCACCATCAAATGCAGGATAGGAATTGCGGAATTCCATCAACTTAGACAATCGCTTCAAAACCGGTCTTTCCAGGTTCTCAATGACTTCTTCTTGGGAATAGTAATGCCGGTTAATGTTACGGCCTACCTTTGTTTCTTCTAATAGGTCGATGTCATTTTCACCTGCCAGCAGTCCTACATAATAGACTTGAGGGATGCCCGGTGCAAAAAACTGAATAGCTCTTGCCAGCATATAGGCATCATCGTTGTTGCCGAGTGCTGAATAGTACGTACAGTTGAGCTGATAGATATCCAGGTTATTATAGGCAGCCGTATTGTATACCCTTTTAATATTAGCTCCCTTGGAGAACAAATGATCTTTAGTCTCTTCGATCTCTTCATCTGTCATTAAACCCTTGGCATCCACCACTCCAATTCCATCATGAGTATCCAGCGTAGTAAACTGCTTTCTCGGACAGATGTTCAGCCAGTGCGTGAGACGCTCACTATTACCGCTATACAGTGTGTGCAGCACCAGCATAGGTAGGGCAAAATCGTAAACCCAATGATCCTTTTCGGCAAGCTTCAACTGAATGGAATAATGCTCATGAATCTCCGGCAGGACATCGACGCCGTATGGCTTCAATATCTCCTGTGCTTCACCCAGCATGTCCCAAATTTCAGGCTCCACGAAGAAACAATTGGTTCCTATTTTTTTGGTAGCATATGCAAAAGCATCAAGTCGGATGATGGAAGCACCCTTTTCAGCCAGTCGAACCAGGTTTTCTCTGACAAATTGCTGGGTCACATCCGAGTCCAGATTAAGATCCACCTGTTCCTCATCAAAGGTACACCATATCTTTTCCGTCGTACCATCCTTAAACTCGACATCAATATAAGGCGCACGTGGCTTTCTTTTATAAATCAAATCTACTTCTTCCTGAGTGGGCGCTCCATTAGGCCAGAAATTTTTGTACCGGATAAACAAGTCGGCGTACGGCGAAGCGTCTTTATGTT
Organism: Paenibacillus sp. 1-18; assembly: GCF_000520755.1. NCBI lineage: Bacteria > Bacillati > Bacillota > Bacilli > Caryophanales > Paenibacillaceae > Paenibacillus > Paenibacillus sp. 1-18. The sequence goes on along the minus strand of NZ_ASSB01000139.1, from coordinate 32,472 downwards.
GGATAAAATCCTGAAAATATTCCGAGCTGCGAGAGATATGATTAATCATAAAATCAAACATAAGGTAGAAATCTTGAGACAGCCGTTCAATATCTTCCCAGTCACCAAAGGGTGCATCAACAGTCTCATAGGTCATCGGAGCAAAGCCCCGGTCTGCCGAAGACGGATAGAAAGGAAGCAAATGAACGCCGCCGATGACATGTTTAAAATGACTGCTTAGCAGTTCCCCCAGCTCTTTCAGATTCTTTCCCATACTGTCGGCATAAGTGATAAGCATAATTTCATTTTTAATTGGCACGATAGTTCATCCCCTGTTCTCCCTCTGTGGGATATATTGAATATGTTACTGTCCCCTGTGTGAAATTCGCAACGCTAGTAAAGCGTTTTCAAAAGCGTTGTAATGATTTATATTATATACCAAAGGCTTGATATGCCAAACGATTGACACACAATATTCAAAAGACCGTTACCTCATACAAAAGTAAGGGAACGGTCTTTATTTATGTTGTTTGCCCAAGGATAAAATGGACCGGGAGCAGCGGGTTTAGATCCCCCGAGTAGTCCTGGTTATTTATTTGTTTGTTCAATATCCCCACAGCTTGCCGAGCCATGAGCTCAATAGGCTGTCGAATAGTGGTTAACTGTGGCATAAAAGCTTGGGCCGTCTCTGTCCCGTCATACCCAACGACTTTCAAGGTTTCCGGTACACGTCTGCCTGTCTTTAAAGCTTCAAAATAAACGTTTGCCGCCAAGATATCATCACTCGCAAAAATACCATCCACATCCGGATGCTCACTAAAAATCTGGTGAATGATTTGTTTATATAAATCTTGGTCAAAAGACCTTGGAACTTCGTAAACAATGGATTCACGTCCGTGGTTCTCCATCGTTTTTTGGTAGGCTTCCAAGCGCAAACGTGTATCGGTTTGCAGCATGTACGGCCCATTGATATGAACGATTTTTTGACAGCCATTATGAATTAAATGTTCCGTTGCCAACTTCCCGCCCAAATAATTATCCGAAGAGACGACAACCGCATTTTCAGAAATATGCTGGTCAATGGAGACAATGGGAAATGAAGAGTTTACTCGCTCAAATACGCCCCTGTTATGACTACCGACAATAATTCCATCCACTTGGTTCCGTAGCAGCATCCTCAAATAATTCGCTTCCTTCTCTGCACTTTTCAAACTGTTGCACAGAAAAACCTTATACCCCAGCTCCTCACAAGCAAGCTCAATATGAAATATTAACTCCGCATAAAAAGGGTTACTCACCGTTGGGAAAATTAATCCTACAATGTTGCTTTGTTTGGATAGCAGCGATCTGGCCATTTCGTTCGGTACATAATTCAACTCTTCCATAGCGTTATATACTAACGAGCGTGTCTTTTCACTGATATATCCCCTGTTATTCATGACTCTGGAAACCGTCGTTGGGGAAACACCCGCACGCTTTGCTACATCTTCTAGTTTTGGTTTCAATGGATTGACCTCCGTAACCATCAGAAATTTCTAAAATTATTTTATAATTCTCAAATATTCATATGTCATAATTCTAACGAAAGTTTGAAAATGTCTCCACTTAATTATTTTATATAGCTGCAAATTTAGATGAGAGAGGGGCCCGTCCCTAAGAACCTGATTTCGCTTTTTAGCTTTGTACACGCATGTAGGACACAAAAAAGCTGCTTCCAAGGGACTCCCCTATAAAGCAGCTTAGAATGTGGAATATTTCAAAAATACATAAAATTGAAAAAACTACCGGTGAAATGGCTGATCCAGATTCAGCATGTTCTTCTTAAGCGTGTCTCTGCTTCTATTAATAAAATTCAATTCCGCTAGGAATCTTTCGTTCTTTTTTTCATATCCCACTATTTTTGCACTAGAACCAACAATAGTGAATTAGAATAATGACATAATACTTGCTAGGACAGTAAGTAAACCTATAACAATGACAAATACATTGCTTATTTTCCCTCTGTATTTAGCTAGTACTGGTACTTTACGGATCGCATACATTGGTAATAGACATAAGATAGCAGCAACTAACGGACCGCTAAGGGAATCAATGATTCCAAGAATACTTGGATTTGCATAAGCAACATACCAGCATGATAATACGACAAAAGCAAGGATCATTGTCTTAACTGTTTTTTCTTCTACATTTTTTCCGCGTGTTTTATTGAACTTGATAATCACGTCACGCATTACCTCATATGCTCCTATATAATGGCCAAGGAAGGACTTTGTTATGGCCATAAAAGCAATGATAGGAGCTGCAATAGTGATTAGAGGCGAATTAAGCCGATTAGCAATATATGATAGAATTGACAAGTTCTGTTCTTTTGCCATTATAAGATCATTTGGAGTCAAACTCATGACACTGCTCCAAACAAAGAACATAACAACAGCGAATGTCATGATATAACAAACTCTTTGTATTTGAGCACATTTGGCATCAGAAGCTAATGTTCCATAGGTAGCTCTCTGTTTCGTAACAAATGACGAAATAATAGGAGAATGATTAAACGAGAATACGATGATTGGTAGTATCATCAATATCGTTCCAAAATATCCCGATCCTGTTGAAGCAGTAGAAACACTTGAAAAACTAAGCATTGACATATTCCACTGTGGAATCAAAGATATTGCGATAAAAAGTAGAGAAACGATAAAAGGATATACTAGCATGCTCATTATTTTTACAGTAATATCTTGACCGAAATTTAATATAGCTATAAGACCGAGTACTAATACAAGCGATAAAATGGCCCTTGGAGGCTCCGCCATGTGTAATTGATGCACGATAAAACTACTTGCCGTATTTGTAAGTGCAACCGAATACATCAGCACAATAGTATAAATTGAGCAGAAATATACTATGTTAAAAATTATACTTGCCTTATTTCCGAAATACTCTCTTATTGTACCTGTAATCCCATCATTTCCAGAATTGGAGGCGTTTATCATTTTAGCAAGCGCCCTATGTGAAAAATACATTACAGGAAATGCAAGTATAGTAATTAAAAGTAATGACAATAAACCACCTGAACCTGCATTAATAGGTAAAAAGAGTACTCCTGCTCCAATTGCTGTTCCAAAAAGGCTCAATGCCCAGGTAGTATCCTGTTTATGCCACTTTTTAGGGTCTGGATATTTCCCTTTTTTTACTTCAGTATTTTCAGGTTGAAATTCTACTTTTTTTGCAGCATTCCCATTCATATAATAATTCCTCCTTGTATCCCTATCTTACTCTCTTTTAAGGCTTAGGAATATAGACCATTCTTGAAAAATGAATTGCTTACAAGGTGCGCCACATCGCGGGTCCTTCTTAAGTTGATCAAAATCGAAAAATTCGCTAGGCATCAACCCGATGGAATCATTAGCATTTACAAAAAAAATTAATTTTATTTCTTTAATTGTTTCTCTCCAAAAATTTACTTTTAATGGCAATTCCTGTAGGCGTGGCCGCAATTCCGCCTAAACCTGTCTCTCTTAATTCGCGAGGCATCTGTCTTCCAACTCTATACATCGCTTCAATAACTTCGTCAGCATTGATGATATTGTTTACACCAGCTAATGCGATGTCCGCTGCTACTAAAGCATTTGCCGTTCCAACGGCGTTTCTCTTTACACAAGGAATTTCTACCAAACCAGCGACTGGATCACAAACTAAACCGAGTAAATTTTGTAATGCGGTTGAGAAAGCTTCAGAAGATTGCTGTGGCGTTCCTCCGGCAGCTTCTACCGCTGACGCAGCCGCCATTGCTGAGGCACTGCCTACTTCAGCTTGACATCCTCCGTAAGCTCCGGAAATACAAGCATTATTTGCGACTATCATTCCAAATAAAGATGAAGTGAATAGAAAATGGACCATATCTTCATGGCTTAACTGCAACGTATCTTTAATACTAAATAGGACTCCCGGGATCGTCCCACTCGCACCTGCTGTTGGAGTTGCACAAATAGCCCCTAATGAAGCATTTACTTCATTAACACCGATAGCACTTTGAACCCCTGACACCATCAAATCTCCAGAAAGAGTTTTTCCATTCTCTCGATATTTTTTTATTTTAACAGCATCACCTCCGGTTAAACCGGTCGGAGAAAATACCCCGTCGCCCTCGATACTATTATTTATGGAATTTTCCATAGCCGCTAAATTTTTTTCCATTTTACTCCAAACTTCTTCATAAGAGGCTTTAGTTTGTTCGATTTCCTGTTCGATTGCTAATTCATAAATTGGCTTTTGCCTTTTATTAGCTGCATCTACAATTTCTTTTATGGTCATATACATATTTTTCCACCTCTTAATGTAACTAAAGAATAATGATATTAGCTATGCTGCTTAAACTTCCCAATTCCTTCTGAACATCACCGGGCAATAGCGAATCCAAAGCGAATGCATATAAATATTTTCCGCTTTCTTCCAAACTATGAAAGTTGTTAATTTCCACATCATATTGTTTAAAGATCCTGCGTAAGACAAATTTAAAGTCAGCTCTTTCGGAAATCGCAATAATAACTGGCAATGGCCCCTGCAGATCTATGCTAAATCCGTCAATTTCAACATGTTTGACTTCAATTAATCCGCCGCCGACCGATATACCCATCGTTCTAATACTTCGACTTTCATCCTCTAAATATACGTCTGCCGTATTTGGATGACCAGCAGGACTATCACCTGCTTTTTCAATAAAGGTAATGTCAATTCCTTTAGATTCTGCTATTTTAATGGCATCTGGTACTTTGCTGTCATCGGCAGCAAATCCTAATATCCCAGCAATAATTGCAAAATCAGTTCCGTGTCCTTTATGGGTTTCAGCAAATGACTCATAATACCTTACCAGTACTTTTTTTGGAATACCTTGAAATAATTTACTGGCAACTGTTCCAATAGCTAAAGCACCTGCAGTATGTGAACTTGAAGGACCTATCATTACCGGCCCAATCACATCAAAACAACTTTTGTATTTAACAACCTCTTTTTCTTTAATAGGTATTACATTCATGTTCATATAAGCACCCCCATAATTGATAGACAAGCGGGCAATTGGCTTTCGCCGCCGCACGGAAAGCGTAAAGAAGTCATCGGAAATGCTGGTTGAATTACTTAAAAAAAGCGATCCCAACCGGAGTCAAAGCTTCTTACGTTTTATTTGATAGTTGGTTTAGCTTTCCAGTAACCATCTTGAAGGTTCTGGAATCCTGCCGGCATTTTCTTCTCGATATACTTTACCAGGAACGCCACTAGATACCCGGCGACCAAACCGGGCAGCATGCCTATTCCGGCACAAGCGGCACCCATCATCAGGGAATATATGCGACGTCACCGATTTTTCCTAAAAACGGGATTCCGAGCAGATCTCCGCCGACATACTTCTGGAAGCTTCTACCAGGAAGGCGGCACATGCGGCACCGGCAAGGGCGCCCGTAGCCTTCATGCCTTTTGGAGCTTTATAGCTGAATAATGCCTAAACTATTGATTCATGTATGCGTTTTCTTTTTGTTGATTAGAAAATTAGTCTTCCCCTTGATTGTTGTTATAATTTCTTAAATGCAAGTAAACCGTGTGCTTTGATATCTTAAGCGCATTGGAAACGATAGCCACGGAATCGCGCATTTGAAAGACGCCGCGTTCTAAGAGCAGCCTGATGATTTCTTTATTTCGATTATGATGCGGGATCTCTTGGGAAGTGTCGACCTCGTGAATCGTCGTTTCTATGGTGTTCTTCAGCAGATCCTCCACTGAGTTAGCGAAATTCTCTTTCACATTGTTTTCAGGGGATAGGAGTTGATTCGGCGAAAAGATGTTAAGAAAGTTTGACAGGGAACCGTCAAGATTCATGTTGATGCACAACAAGGCGATAATTTTATTATCCTTACCCCGAATAGCAATGGTGCTGGACTTCATTAGCTGGCCGTTCTTGCCGCGGGTGAAGTAGCTTTTGGATTGTTTAGCGCCTGAATTCTCAAGCTCCTTAAGCATACGCAAGGCCAAGTCGGTAATAGGAGCGCCTATCTTTCTTCCGGAATGGTGACCATTGGCGATTACGACTGCGGACTGATTATAATCGTGCAGGCTGTGCAGAACGACTTCGCATTCCGGTCCTAAGTAGTCCGCAATGCCATAGACCAGAGCTTCATAAGACTTTATAATCAGGTGATCCTCGTCTGTAAAAGATAAGTATGACATCGTATAAGGATTACCTCCCTCCCTGGATAATAACCTGAAAGTTGAGTTAATCAAATTTAGTTAACTCAATCAACTCGTCGTAATTGTATACAAAAAAGTTGATTCCTGCAAGAGACTTCACAGCACTGTCAATATCTTTTTAACTTTCCTGCAAAAAGCCTTGGGAACCTCTAAACTTATAAATTCTTTAATGTCAAAAAAAACAAGACATACAGCTCATGCCGTATGCCCTGTTCTCAGCCGCTAGATGCGGCTGCTGTTACATGGATCTTTGCGGGTTTACCGCGTTGTAGTATGGCTGATTCACCGGCTGATTGTAGGCTCCGTATCCGCCGCTGAACTGCATGGATTGCATGGACTGCTAAAAAAGTGTTTGGAAGAAGTGGATACTATGCGTATTTAAAGCGAAAAGGGAACGACCGTGATGCCGAGGCCAAACACCTCATCTGTAGAGTACATCAACGTTACGATGGGAAGTACGGTTATCGCCAACTCCAGTTGTTCTTGTTGCAGGATGAGGCGTGTGGATGAACCATAAGAAGATATTGCGTCTTATGCAAAAGCTAGGCCTTCAAGCCAGCATTCGCCGGAAACGTCGAATGAACATGACGTATCGGGCAGCAGAACGTGTAGCAGCCAACCTGCTTGAGCGGAAGTTCATAGCTAAATTTGTTCAATAACACGCCTGTTGATTAACCACTAAATGGTAGAAAGAGAGCTGGCAACTCGGTAAGTGGACGAAAAAAACAACCGGACCAGTAAGGATCAGCCCCTTGCCCAGTCCGGTTTTCGATTTTCCATTTAGGAGACTGTCCTTATGTAATGAAAAAGCTGCTTTTGGGACAGCCCCCTCTCTGTTTTTTAGGATAATGATTAGGATGCATCATACTTGAAAGCAAATCTTTTTGTCCATTCCCCTCTTCCTCTGTCCCGCAAAAATTAGAAAAATATAGAATTTCAAGAAACATTCTTACATATTTTTCGTCTATATTATGGTAAATCAACTTGCAAAGGAGCTTATGCATGTTAAAAAAGTTCGGATTAGCTATATTGATTCTATGTACCAGCGTTACCGTTTCGGGAACGGGGTGGGCTGCTCCCAGCAGTGCAACAGCCATTGAAGTTTCTAAAACACCGCTGGATTACAACGTTGCTCGGCCCCTAAGCGATGGTGCTTTTCATGATGGCCTATTAGCCGCTGAAACATCCGCTGGAAAACTTGTGTTTTATAATACCAAAGAAGAAAAGGCTTTCTCTCTTCCCGCCGAGCTGAAACCCATTGGTGATTTTCATGAGCAGCGAGCCGTCGTGAAAAATACAAAAACCAATCTCTATGGGTATATCAATACCAAAGGGATACTGGTCATTCCTTGCCAATATACCGAAGCTAATTCGTTCAGCGAAGGAAAAGCCAAGATCACCATAGCCTCCACCAAAGAAAATGTCCTCATTGATCGTACAGGAACAATCCTTATTCCATTAAAAGAAAACTATGGATCAGAATATCTATTTTCGGACGGCCTGGCGCTTGTCTACGCTCCTAACACAGGCAAGGCTGGTTTTATTAATGCTTCCGGTCAATTAGCGATTCCCTATAAATACAAATATAGTCGGAGTTTTTCGGATGGCTTGGCTATTGTCCAGAATAGCAAAGGACTGTACGGATATATAAATACCACAGGAAAAGAGGTTATTCCTCTTCAATATAAATCTGGAGGAGACTTTTCGGAAGGGCTGGCTCCTGTACAAAATGCCAAAGGAAAATGGGGCTTCATCAACAAACAGGGAAAAGTCGTTATTCCCTTTAAATTTACCGATGCCCAGGATTTCAGTGAAGGCCTGGCGAGTGTAAAAAATGCGAAAAACGAGGTCGGATTTATTGATAAAAGTGGAGCCTTGGTCATTAAATATCAACAAAAATATGATATCGCGTTCCCATTCAAGGAAGGCTTGGCTTTAGTGGGTAAACAGGCACATTCATCGGTCTCAGACGGGAAATTCGGTTACATCAATCGTCAAGGCCAATTGCTGACCAAGCTTGAGTATAAGGCGGAATCCTCCTCCTTCTCCAATGGCTATGCTGTGGCCTTTATCAAGCCAGGTAAAGCGTTCATTGTATCCAAACATTCCGTTTCAAAATAAAAAGACGACCCCGGAGGCAGATCTGCCGCCACCCACGAGTAGTTTATGGTATTACTATTGTAATTTTTGGTCCCCGCCTGAGCAATTTGTACCTCTTTTAAAATCGTGATTGATGACCCCTTCGGTCTGACAACGACGACGTGACCATGCCCGTCCTCTTTTTTAATCCCGATGGCAGGATACCCGAGATTTGCTCTTTTTTGAGCATTCTGAAAGGTTACGGAGTACCACCCCTGCGTATTGTTACCGGATAAAGCATCCGCCATTTGATTGGCTAAGCCACTCGGTAAGTCAGCCGACATAGCGGACATCACATCCTGAGCAAAAATATTACACTTTGTTCCACCTACAGGTGAGTACTTTTTGTTCGTTTCTACCTTAAAACCGTCAATTACAGATGCATAGGTGCTTGCACTTCTACCATTGAAAATTCCCCCTGAATATAAGTTGTAGAGGAAATAATGTTAGCCTCAATTCCCTCTCAACTATTAGGGTGATTTCGGGCTTCATTTAACAACGAAATCTACAAAAAAAATCTCAAGCAACAGGAAAACGAGATACAGGTGGTATTGTCCAAACCATATAAACTCGTACTTCATATACTAATAAAAACGAATAGAGAGGTGTTGTTTTCATGGCGTTTACAACGGGCATCATTACGAATACGGGAACTGCAACTTCTTCTGCAACGAATCTTGCAATTAACATTGACAATGATAATCTTAGTTTCTCATCTAACGTTGTGTATCACATCTACGTTTGGAACAGCATGGCGAGTAAAACGCTGATTTATGCCAGTTCACTAAATATCAATGCCAACACGAGTCAACTTCTTAACTTCAACATTGCAGGCAATTTTGCTTACGAGGTTCAGTTTCTCGTTACAGGAACAGTTCCTACGGATACAGTCATTAATGTATTTGGAACGGATTCATCCGGAAACGTAATTCATTACCAAAAAGTGCTGCAACAAGACCTCACCCAAATTGCACAGCTCAACCCATAAGTTACAACAATTGCTATTACTCTTTTACAAAAAGGAGAAGCCCCCATGGCAAACGTACAAATCTCGCCAAGTACTAGTAGCCAGTTTGAGCCATCCATCGCGGTAAACTGGCTGAATCCCTCTGTTATGGTAGTAGTTGCTGTAGATTTAAGAACAGGACCAGCGGCTATTGGCTTGTACAAGTCAATAGATGCTGGTACAACATGGAGCACAACAATACTTCCGATCCCAACCGGGTTCGCTGGCATCGAGTCGCCACATATTGATTATCTATATCCCAATTCATTTGTCGTCGCAGCACATGCCTTTGACGCCGACGGCCTCAGCGGTACAATTGTAACTTATACGTCCAACGATAACGCATCTTTGTTCGGGCCGCCTGTCATTGTGAACCAAGGATTTGGGCAGTTTGTCAATGACGATCAGGTGATTGTTACCACCGATAAGGCCGGGTCCAGCCCGTTTTTTGGAAACATTTATGCCGGTTATACACACGACTACAACACGCAATTTATACCTGGAAATACAATATTCTTCAATCGCTCCCAAGATGGGGGCAGTACGTACTCCGGGCCGATCCTCCTCTCCTCAGTCAACGAATTTGAAGAGTTCCCCGGGATGGCAATCACATTAAACGGGATTCTTGTCGCGGGATGGATTACCCAACCTCCCGGTGTAAGTGAATTTAATACTCGTACATCACTAGACGGTGGAACATCATTCGGAGTTGAAACCAGGATTGCGCCTGTCGTTGTTCCACCTTCGCCGCTGCCAGGATACCAGTTCAGGTGCCTGACATACCCTTCCATGGCGGGTGACATCTCAAACGCACCGGCGACGCGAGGAAATGTCTACGCCGTATGGCAAGACTTTCGGCAAGGCTATTCCGATATCTTCCTCTCTGTCTCTGAAAACTTTGGCGTAGATTGGGGGACGCCAAAACCCATTGCAGACAGTCCGGTGGGATCGCAGAACTTTTTTCCGGCCATCACGGTTTCCCCATCGGATGGGGCGGTGTTTATTTCCTATTACACCAATCGAGTCAATCCGCCTGATCTTGACGTTTTTCTTGCTACATCCAGAGATGGCGGAAATACGTTTACAAACACTCGCATTACGACGACTTCATTCAGTGTTGCAGGCCTTACCCTAATTGGGGACTACATTGGAAATGCGGTTGTTCCACAGATAGACCGTCTTGTATGCGTATGGACAGACACTCGAACCGGAACTGAAAACATCTGGTTTGGGGATAACCAGTAAACTCTAGTATGAGAAACAGCGTGTAGCCGGAGCCTTTCCTAAAGGCTCCTTTCTTTGTATACAGGGTTGAAAAATATAAAACGCCTTACCGGAAAGGAAATTACCAGCAAGCGCATAATGATCACCTGTCTGCATCATTCACAAAACGTATCATCAATTAAATGAAGACTTTCTTTACTGATTACGGTTGGTACGATAAGCTCTGGAGTAGTCTGCTTAGCCTGTATAAAATAGTCTGCAACTCCCACCATCAGAGCGATGCCGATAAATAGCACGATCCAACTACGATTCCTTTTCATCATCTGTACCCCTCATTCTTCACTCCGCCCGTTCAGCCACTTGAACCAGTGGAGCAAATGACTGAAACGATACTCATGCTGGGAAGCATACGTCCATACCTCCGGTTCTTCACCAGACTCCTTCCAGACGAGCATGGAAAAGTGACCTTCCTCCTCATTGGCAACCGACAGCAGCGAAAGACGATCATCACCAAATCGGTAAGGAGCCGACTCTACCCAGTAATTCCGCATATCGCTGATCCAGCTGCGAAATTGCTCTGTACCTGCGATCCGCAGAATTTCATCAGGCAGGGGCAGATGCTCACCGATGTCCTTCCAGTCTCCCACATAGCGGTACCGGGCTGCCAGCAGCGGACTAAGCGGCCGGGTTTTACCAGGAGCTAACGTAGGCATGCTGACGACGGGAATGACCGGACCAATGCTCTGGATCGCATAGGAGTCAGCCTCTGCCTCACTCATTCCGCAGGACAAAGCCTCCGTGATAAACTGGTTCCGTCGTGTACCAAACTGATACCGATACTGTGACATTTCATCCTGTAGCTCCAATACCATCCCTTGTACTGCATCTGTTCCGATCACTCTCAAGCACCTCTCATTCCAAAATATAATCCTGCAGCTCCTGCCGCGCTCGATACGTAGCCCAATTGAACGCAGGCCAGGCCGTTTCCTCCCTTGTCATGCTTATCAGACGCCCTTGTAGGGACTCATCCATCGCTCCGTGTTCCTTACGGCTAAATTCAATTAATAACGGAATGGCATCCGCCGATAACCCACTCAGATATTCCTTGTCTATCACCGATGTCGTACGATACCGTTCGAGATTATTTTCGGCAATACGTACATCAATCCCCACATAGTTCACGACGACATAAGCCACCAGCGCAAGTACAATATAATATTTCGCCAACGGCAGCTGACGGATTTGAATGCGAACAGCTGCAATGAGCAGCAGCAAGCCCAGAAAAATCATAAACGCGTGTACCAGATAACGGGTGTACGTATAACCGTATGCTTCTTCGTACATCACCAGCCGGGTATATCCCGAATAGAGCATCACACCCGAGCAGCCAACGAGTATATACAGCAGACCGCTGTTGATTTTTTGCAATAGGCTGGAGCTGAATTCAGTCCACTTCAACACACTGATCATCAACACAAAATTGATACCTGTTACCATAACCAACTCCCCGAATCCCCTTCTTGCATATTCTGCATACGAGGTTCCTTCGGGTAAGGCTCCTTCCCATGCACCAAACAAATACCCGAACTGAAGCACCACAAACACGACATACACCAGATTCATGACGATCAGCACGGTAGCCGTGATGACTGGATCAAACTTGATTGCTATCGGCTCGTGATAAGGTACTGTTGATGACTGAATTTCCCTCTCTGTTTGGCGCGGGGCGGGCTGTACGAATCCCCACAAATAACAGAAGAAACAGAAGGTAAAAAAGCAGGTCCAGATCAGCCGCAGCATCCCGCTTCCAAAGGACCACGTTCCAATCCATGCAGGTATGCCGGATAATAGCTCCTCAAACATTCCATCTGCCGAAGCCAGCAGGGATACAATGATGAACAGCAACGGCAAGGCGATGAGCAAACCGATCATCACCTTGCCCAATACACGCTTACGCTCATCCTTAACATTCCGAAAGGCTGCCCTCTTGAACATACGAAACGGAGTCACGATATGGCGCATATTTTGATAAAACCAATGGCTTAACGCCTGACCGATCATGCCAGGCTCCGACCAGCCATACCTCTTCTCCCCCAACAGCAGCACCATATGCACGCTAATCAGAGCAGGTATAGCCAACGCCTTTAACACATATAGAACCGGGTTATTGAACAGTGCATACGTCAATGCCAGCATGATAATGGTGACAGACAGCAAACGCCCTATCCATGAACCCAGTTGGATGCGATCTCGATTGAAGACATACATATAGGCGTAAAATATAATGACAAAAATAGGCATAGACACGCCCAGCCCATGTCCGTAAAACAGATATTGATGAACTAACGCCAACACAATTGCGGCCGCAAAGGCGGACAAAAACGACGGTTCCGGCAAAGACGTTCCACTCATCTTGTCATGCATGGTAAATACCTCCACAAATATGCTTTATAACCCTTATTGTAGATGATAAAATAAGAAGATAAAGAGAAATTAATCGGAACAAAATTTCCTATTTTATAAAAACAGGTGCGCTTTAAACATTTATAGAGGAAACGGAGCGACTATGAATGAAACTTCACGCCCAATTTTTGCAGCTTCACTCACACACCGCTGACGATAAAGATGAGAATCATACCGTGGAGATTACGTTGGATGAGCTGGCGGCTATTTTTGACTGCACCCATCGCAACGCCTTGATGATCGTTCAGAAAATGGAGCAGCATGACTGGATTCAATGGACTCCCCGTCGAGGCCGGGGCCGCCGCTCCAGCCTGCGCTTTCTGATCCAGCCGGAGGACATTGCCGTGCAGTCCATGATGCAGGCCATTGACCGCCATGACATTAAGCGTGCGCTGGATGAAATCCGGGCCCATTCACGCTCCTCCACAATGCAGGAGCATTTGCAGGGCTGGCTGCTGAATTACTTCGGCCATCACGCGGAGGTGCGCAGCGATCAGCAGCAGATCGACACGCTGCGTCTGCCTATTCGCCAGCAGCTCTATACGCTGGACCCGCTGTATTTGAACTGGCTGGCCGAGTCCTTCGTGTCCAGCCACGTCTTTGATGGGCTGGCCCGCCGCGCGAATGAAAGCGGCGAGATTTTGCCAGGGCTGGCGCATGCCTGGGAGGTCGACGTCACCCGTACACAGTGGACCTTTTTCCTGCGCAAGGAAGTGCTGTTTCATAACGGCAAAATATTAACCGCCGATGACGTCGTTTATACCTTTGAGCGACTGCGTCGCGCGCCGGGAAGGAGACTGTACCATTTTATCGTCCGGCAAATTCAGCACGTACAGGCACTAAGTCCGACCATGGTACGCTTCGAGCTGAAGGAGCCGAACGAGCTGTTTCTGTCCTTCCTGTGTACCAGTCGGGCTGCGATTGTGCCGCGTGAGCTGAATCAGGCTGGAGAGGCTGCCTTTGGCATCCGACCTGTCGGTACAGGCGCGTTCAAGGTCACAGAGATGAATGAAAGCCTCTGTACGCTGGAAGCTTTTGCGCCTTATTTTCAAGGCCGGGCACATCTGGATCGAGTGGAGATCGTACAGCTCCCGTGGGCGGCCAAGCTGGAATCGTCGGATATGGAGGATATCGCTTCTTCATTTCATATCATCCACAATCCAGTATCGGCGGGAGGTACAGATGCCGCATGGAGCCAAATTCACTCGGCGGCCTCGGTACGCAAATTTATCACATGCAATACACACAAGGATGGGCCGCTACGCAATCCGGACGTGCGCGCCCGAATCGTAGCATGCCTGGAGCAGCGCAGCCTTTCTTCCCAAGAGGTGGGGGCGTCTGACGATGCATATGAATCACTGGCGGCGTTGCAAATCGCCACTATTCCCGAGTATAGAGCGGATGCAGACCGGGTCGCGACCCGGCTAGAAGCCTGGGGGTATACCTGTAATATCGTAGCCGCGTCCATGAATGAGTTTAAAAGCTCATCAATTCGCATGGAGTCGGATCTGATCATCTTCTCTCTATTTCGTGATCGTGATGAGCAATTGCGCTTATTTGATCTGTATCTCAATGTGTCCGGGCACGTGGAGCCGCATAGTCACGCCGATATCGAAAGACTGCTGCGTGAAATTGCACGCGAAGCCGATCATACCATCAGGGCACGTCAATTCGAGCATATTGAAACACGGCTTATCCAGGAGCATCAACTGCATATTTTATACGAGAAACCCGTTCAGACGGCCTATCTCCCCTCTGTGCGTGGCGTATCTTTTAATAGCCAGGGCTGGGTGGATCTGCGTCACGTCTGGTTTCCACCCGCTTTACCTCCATCCGCCAAGCCTTGAGCCAAGCAGTCATTCGAGTGTAAGGGCAAGATCCAAAAAAGGTATCCTCTTTACAAGAGAATACCTTTTGGGATACCGCTATCCAGAGCTTTTCAAACAGACGTATCAATAGATGAAGAGTTCCACCCTCCCAATCCATGACTGTGAACCTCGCTAGGATCTTCTAGTGGTGGGGTAACGAGTGGAGAATTCAATAGGATAAAAACATTAAATGCGAGCAGAGAAAAAACGATCTTTTTTATCATGGATGTACTCTACCTCTCCAAGTAAGTTTTTATATTCCTCTTTGTCCTCAGAAGAAGCAGTATGCCGATACTTTTCGAATAATCCCACACATTTGATGGTGACAGGATTACCATTCAGCATTACGGAATAAGAAAGGCTCTCCAGCAAGAATTTCATTCCTTTGGTATAACGATCTTTATTGAGATCATAACAAGCCATCTCTGCCAAAAATCGTGCATAGAGATCTGCTGACATTTGCTCTGTATAGGTTCCTAACTTGACATGCTGATCTGCTAATGCCTCAATTTGTTTTTCAAAACGCTGCAGTACATGATCGACATTAAAATCGTAACGGTTGGCCGCCACCATAATTTTATGCAGCCCTACCAGAATTTCGCCTTCGTTTTTCTCCAAATAGTCTACATACTGTGGAATTACATCCAGGCTGCCGGACATCAACTGATAGAGACACCCGTTGGCCTCAGCCCAGTTGCTACAAAGGGCCTTCAAACGACGTGCTTCTTCCGTATCCTCTTTTATCCAGCTCAAATCCGAGTACAAGGATACATATTCCAGTGCCTTCTGATAATCCCCACGCTCATCACATACCCCGGCGCGCAGCACATAAGAGTATACAATATACATAAACAAAGGACCCTTGGGTTCCTTGCCACGCTCTGATCTTCTGGTATTTCCATATTTTTGTTCGTATTGCACCTTGGCTTCTTGGCACATTTTCTCAGCCAGCCATTCTACTTTATCCCAACGTCGCAAGGAGGCATAGGTATTAGCCAGGTCTCTTAAGGCATCCAGCTGGTCTGCTTCACCCAGTCGGTCCACAAAGCTTTCAAAGTGTGTAGCCGCCCATAAATTTTCGTCCTGATCATCACCAATGGCAATCGTAAATAACCGATACTGGCAAAGAGCCAGACGCTCGGAATGTTGGTACTTCTCGCTTTCTGAAACATTTTTATAGATAATGGCCGCAGCCTCATACTTGCCTTTTCCGAATAGCTCTTCTGCCGTCTCAAATAAAGCCGGGGCGTATATGAGATAGTCCATCATAAACTCCACGACCTGCTTAATACAATCCAGTTTGTTCAGCTCTGCACAGCGATGCAAAAATGGACGAACCCGTCGCCAATTCGGTGCTGTATTCCGTATAAACTCATCAATATACAACTCATAGAGGCTCCCTTCCTCAAGCCCCATGCCTGCGGCAATCCGATCCAACAGGAGCATCGCGATCGGCCGATTGCCGTTAATGATGGCACTGATCGTTCCTGCATTAATACCTGTGTTCTCCCCAAACTTGCTAATCGTAATTCCTTCTCGTCTAATATACTGCTCCAGCTCTGCGCGAATTGTGGTTGTTTCCTTCAAATCAGGCACCCCCAGGGATTACTTGCATGTTTCAATAAAAAAAAAGAAAATTCCCGTGAATATTCCCTTAATTATACAAAAGAAAGCCCACTTCGCCAACCGCCCAGGTGAATTTATTTCAAAAATTTCAATAATTCTCCGAATTGCCGTATACTACGGGGAGGTGAGCCGAACGGCTGCACTCAATCGGTATGCAGGAAAGGATACAAAAAAATGGACAATTCCCCTACAACAGAACAACAAATCGCACAATGGATGGTCGCGCAGATCCGTGAAGTAGGCACCCTGAAGCAGGAAGATGCAATTGCATATGTACGCTCTGCGTATGGAGAGCAGTATGTGTTTATAAGCGAGCATGGTCATGAATCTCTGGAAAAAGAAATCAAAAAAGCATTCCGCAAGCTTCATGGCGGCAGAATAGCCTGGGACCGTGATGGATTCCTCTGGGCCTGGACTTAACAAGCAAAAGCATCTGCCCGTGGGCAGGTGTTTTTCTAAATTCCTGCATATAGCTTTTGGAGTCGGCTGATTTGTTCCTTCACAAACTGTCGAAGTGCCGCAGGCTCCATAATCTCACCCCGGCCGATCCAATCCATAGCATCGCGGCAAGCCGCTTCATAACTATACATATTGACTGTCAGATCTAAATAACCCTCTCCCTGCACGGACTGGATGATTTCCAGCCTGTTCGCTATGATTCCAGCTTGAGTCTTATTCGTTCGGACCACCACCGGATAGTATTCCTTCTCTGTACAAAGCTCCTTAAACCTGGTTTCTTGCTTCATCCAATACTGCTCCAGCGAAAACTCCACAGGAACCTCAAAGACTTCCCCAGACGGCTGGACCTTCAGGATGCGCTCACACTTGAAGGTCCGTATCTCCTGCCCGGCCTCACAGAAAGCAATGAGATACCAATCGCCCTTTTTCACCACAAGTCCATAGGGATGTACATGGCGAGAAGAATAGGCCCCGTCGGCTTTTTGATATTGAATGATTATTTTATGAGAACCCCACACAGCAGCTCTCACAGCCTCCAGACAGGGAATAGCCACACGTTCCGTCCACCAGGGGGTATCATCAAAATAAAATCGCGCTTTGGCTTTGCGAATATCCGATTGATAGGGGTCTGGCATGGTCTGTTCCAGCTTGAGCAGCGCATTTTTTAATTTCAAGCCCGATTCGGTGGGCCCACCCGTATAGATGCCCATACCTGTTAAATAAAGCTGAATCACATCTCCGCCGTTCAACTGTTTCAGGTTGGCTGTATAGCCCTCCATCAAGTAAATTCCGCCCTTCGGGCCGGATGTGGTAACAATCGGAACACCGGCTTCAGCCAAAAGATCAATATCCCTGTAAATCGAGCGTACCGAGGTTTCCAGTGCCAACGCCAAATCCTTGGCCTTCATTCTCCCTCTGGATTCGATACATAATAAAATCGCGATTAAACGATGCAGTCTCACAATCATACCTCCAACACTAGATGGTTACCCGAATTGAAAAGATGATGCAAAGATTGTTGACACCCTGTTGGCAGCAATAGGTGTGTATCATGGAAGTAAAGTGGTGCAATGGATGATGAATATTGGAATTTTGGGGACGGGATTCGGCGCGTATCATGCGTCCCTTTTAAACAACCATCCCAAGGTGAACAGACTCGTTGTATTCGGAAGGAAGGAAACCAAGCTGCAAAAGCTGAGAGAGGAGCTGAACGTTGAAGTCACACAAAATATAGAGGATATTTTGCTGGATTCAGACGTGGATATCGTCGATCTGTGCCTGCCCTCCCACCTGCATAAGTCATATGCCATTGATGCGCTCAAGCGCGGAAATCATGTGTTTTGTGAAACGCCGGTTTGCTTTGACCTCGAAGACGCTCTGCTTATGCAACAAGCTGAAAAGCAATATGGTAAAAAGATTCTGGTCAACCAGTTCATTAAGTTTGATCCTGCCTATACCTATCTGTACGAGGCTCATCGTCAGCAAAAGTACGGGAAGCTTATTTCCTTGTCCTTGAAAAGGGAAACGCCTCCCTTGTGGGGCGATCTTGGTAAGCTCCATCCCTACTCAGTTCATGATTCATGAACTGGATTTATTGGCATGGCTGCTGGGCCCCTGTGACCCATGCACGTTCTGGGGTACAGAGGTTGCCCATCCTGAACAGGCGCAGGTCCGGGCTTATTTCCAGCAGCAGGATACATTCACAGAAGTCACTGCCTCTTCCCATATGCCGGCAAGCTATCCATTCACGGTAGCCTATGAAGCTTACTTTGAAAAGGCCAAGCTGGTATTCCATGAAAGCAACGAAAATGATCCTATACCTACTGCATTATATGAGTATACCGCATCAGGGCAGCAAAAAATCAACCTCGAATCCGCCAATCCGTACGAAAAAAGTCTGGATCATGCCCTTGAATGCTTTGACAGGCATGCGGAATGCCTGATTCCACTGGAACAAGCCATTCAATCGTTGGAAATGGCTATTAAGATTAAGCATAGATTAGAGCAATCTTAGCGTTAACCCGATGTCTCCAGCAGTTATGGTGGTCAACCTCCCTTACAGGGAGGTTGTGTCTGTGGGTAAGGAAACTTCGTCCACATAGTTGGTTGCCATAATCTTGGCTACCCCTGCGGGGTCGGTGGTTTGGCCTAACGCCCACATCATTTTTGTTACAAGCGCCTCCGTAGTCATGTCATACCCCGGAATAACACCCTTCTCCAGTACCTTCTGCCCGACCTCGTAAATCGTCAGATCCCCGCCCTCATAGGGACATTGAGTAGTCACGACAATACACATGCCGTCCTTCATCAATTCCTCGATTTTGCTGATCAGGCTTCTTTCCTTAAAAGGTACGCCGCCCATGCCAAAGCCCTCAATGACGATACCTTTATAGCCCAAGCTCTGAATGGCATCAAAAATCGCCGGATTCGTACCCGGAATCAGCCTGAGCAAAAATACCTCCGCAGCATACCCGTCATTATACGGGTAGCGAATGGTACTACGATTAGCAAATACGCCGTCCGTATAGACCACCTTGCCGTTCTCCACGAGTCCAATGTATGGATAGTTAATACTCTCAAAAGCATTATAGCTGCGTGTTCTGATTTTGGAGCTGCGGCTGCCGTTAATAATTTTGCCGTTAAATACGACAAAAACCCCTGCCACCTCGCCACATGCGGTCAGGAATGAGTCGATTACATTTTTTTTGGAATCGCTGTGCTCGGCCAAAATGGACACCTGTGAACCTGTCACAACGACGGGCTTGTCTACGCTTCCCAGCATGAAGCTCAAGGCAGAAGCTGTATAAGCCATTGTATCCGTGCCATGTGCAATGACGATACCATCGTATTGATCGAGGGAACGGCGTACCATCCGGGCAATGGAAGCCCAATCCTCCGGTTGTGTATTGGTGCTATCAATGCTCATCAGATTGTGGGCATCAATGTCGCAAATTTCCTTGAGCTCCGGAATTTCCGCCAGAATATTCTCAGCCGATTGGGTCGGAGTCAGGCCGTTTTCCTGGTAGGAGGAAGAAATCGTTCCACCTGTGTTGATGAACAAAACCTTTTTCATGTGCCAATGTTCCTTCCCGAGTACATCTTCACTTTATTGTTCTTAGAATTTATCATGAATAAGTGTGATAAGCTACTTTGCTATGGAAAAGAATTGTTGAAGGATGGTGCCAAAAAAGCACGTCAGACAAACGCAGGTTCTCATTTCTCCCGCGATGGGTCTAGCGTGCTTTTTACTCTATAAACAACACTTACTCTAAAGACAACCACTCTTGACCTACCCTTATTCTGCGACATTTTACGGAGTTACCGGTTGCACCTGTAGTGTTCTTTGTCCCAACGCTTTCCCCAGGAACTGGCGGGTCCGTTCTTCCTTCGGATTGGTGAAAAACTGCTCCACCGGACCCTGCTCCACAATGACGCCATGCTCCATCAGCACGACCCGATCCGCTACATCCCTCGCAAAACCAAGCTCATGTGTGACAATAATCATCGTATTGCCTTCACTTGCCACTTTTTGAATGACAGACAGCACTTCATCCACCAGTTCAGGGTCGAGTGAGGAAGTCGGTTCGTCGAACAACAGCACTTGCGGATTCAGCGCCAAAGCCCGGGCTATGGCAACACGCTGCTGCTGTCCACCCGAAAGCTGGGCAGGATAGTGGCTCATGCGATCCTTTAATCCGACCTTTTCCAAAATTCCTTCACTGATCTCCCTCGCCTGCTTGCGATCCAGCTTTTTCACACTGGTCAGACCGATCATCACATTATGGAGTGCATTCAGGTTTTTGAACAGCTGGTATTGCTGAAATACCATCGCCGTTGCCATACGCAGCCCGAGAATGTCCTTTTTACCCGCCTTGGTCGCATCTACCTTTACATTGTCAATTTCAATGATACCGCTCGTCGGCTGCTCCAAAAAATTAATACTGCGCAGCAGCGTGGACTTCCCCGATCCGCTCGGGCCCAGGATCACCACAACTTCCCCCTTGCCTACGGTCAGGTCTATACCCTTTAACACATGATGCTGTCCAAAATGCTTATGGATTTGATGAAGTTGAATCATGCCCTTACTCACTTCTTTCGTAAATTCGAATCCGCTTCTCCAGCACGACAAGCCCGCGTTCGATAATAATACACACCAGCCAGTAGATTAGAGACACCGCAACATACACCTCAAAGAAAGCCAGCGCCCGCGCACCCATAATTTTGGCCTGTCCCATCATATCGACGACACCGATCATAAAAATAAAAGATGTATCCTTCACCGTACTAATCAGCGTGTTCCCCAGATTGGGCAAAGCTACTGTCAACGCCTGTGGCAGTACAATTTTGAGCATAATCTGCGTCTGACTCATCCCGATGGAATTGGCAGCCTCAAATTGGCCCCGGTCGACTGAATTAATCGCCGCCCGGAACGTCTCCGACAGATACCCCCCGAGGTTCAACGAAAATGACAGCAGCGCGAACAGCTCAGGTGGAATCACGTAGACATTAAATTGCTGCAAGAACCCATATTCGCTCTGAAAATAATACAGAAACTTGGGTATTCCGTAATATACGAGGAACAACTGCACGATAAGCGGCGTTCCTCGGATGTAGGAGACATACAGCGTAGACAATTGTGCCAAAACAGGCACCTTGTATATCCGAATTAAGGCCGTGGCCAACCCGATGATCGAACCCAGCAGCATGGACAATAACGCAATCCAGAGTGTTACGGGGAGATACTCCACAATCTGGGGAAGGCTTTTCAGCATATAATCAAGGTCAAACAGCTTTTCCATAGGTACCCCACTTTATCCTTTACATTGTTGTTACTGAGGAATAAATTCTCCGCCTGTCCATTGTTCAGACAGCTTTTTCAGCGTTCCGTCTGTTTTAAGCTCTTTAATAATCGGGTCGATTTTCGCTTTCAGCTCCTCACCCTGCTTATCCTTTTTGAGCACCAGGTTAATGTTGTCACTTTGTACCGGATCGCCCACAGCTTCCACCTGCAAGCCTTCCTTTTTAATCGTTGCCGCCACCATAACCGGATCATTCACATAGGCATCCACCCGGCCATTTTGCACATCCTGCAGGTTGTCGGACGAAGTGCCTGTATCATTATATTTCAAAATGATTTTATTTCCGTTCTTCGCATTATACTGCTCCAGCAATTGTGTGTAGGAATCACCTACCGAGGCGGCCACCTTCTTGCCTTCCAAATCCTTGAGAGAATGAATATCGGTTCTACCCTTTTTCACAACAATGACGGATTGCGCCTGGAAGTAGGATTCATCCGAAAACAGGTATTTTTGCTCGCGCTCGGGATTTTTGGCAACTTCATCTGCCACCACCTGAATTTTGTTCGCATCCAGTGCAAGGAATATGGCATCCCAGCCCGAAGGTACAAACTCAAACTTGTAGCCATCCAGCTTCTTGTCAATCTCCTTAATGACGTCCACATCGTATCCGGTCAGTTCATTTTTATCATTCACAAAAGCAAATGGCGGGTAGTCATTTTGTGTGCCGACATAGATCACCTTATCCCCCGATGCCGCTTCCTTCGAGGAACATCCGCTCAAGGCTCCGGTCAGTAATACAAGAGATAGGCCAAGCGCTGCAACAAAAGCAGATTTCTTCATATGTGATGCCCCTTCTTAATCCAAGTGATTTACTATGATTTTATATTATAGCGGGTTATTCAAATAATACAACAGATAAATTTGACTTCAATTACTTATCCATATGTTGCACAAAAAAAAGGACCCTTACGGGTCAACTGTCATTCATGAAGGGGAAGACGGTCTGCTGGATGCTCCGGCAAAATGGACGAGATCAACCGTTGCACAGCCGGATGAGCGGATTCAAAGACCCGGTCCTTATCATCACAGCGCTCGATCAATTTCCCCTGCTCCATCACAGCAATGCCATCACTGACGGCGTAAGCCGCCCGAATATCATGTGTGATGAACAGATACGACAATCCAAACGAGGATTTCAGCTCTCCCAGCAGGGATAAAATATGCATCTGGTGAACCATATCCAGGCTGCTGACGGACTCATCCAGTACGATTAGCTTGGGCTTGAGGGCAATGGCCCGTGCGATGTTGATTCGCTGCAATTGTCCGCCGCTAAATTGATGCGGAAGTTTATTCCGGTCCTCCGGCTTGAGACCGACCCGCTCCAGCAGGTTCTCAACCCTTCTTCTTTGTTCCTGCACTGATAGCCGTTCGTAATTGTCCAGAGGCTCTCCGATAATCTGTCCAGCGGTCATCCGGGGATTTACAGCAGAATAGCAGTCCTGAAATACGACCTGCATATCCCGTCTAAGCCTCCTGCGGGCTCGTGTGCTTCCATTATAAATGTCCTGACCCTGAAACAGTACTTGGCCTTCCTGGGGCTTCTCCAGCCCCAGAATGACCTTACCCAGCGTACTTTTTCCCGCTCCGCTGGTTCCAAGCAAGCCTAGGCAAAATCCGCTCTCTATTGTAAGCGAAACGCCAGTCAGTACAGGGGGGCGTAGTTCGGAGCGGCCCAACCATTTGCGCCTTCCATAGCTATGAGTTACTTCCTTTACTTGTAGCACGCGCATTCGCTCCCCTTTTGAAAGTATAACCGTCCACAGTGACTAACCGCCTGGCTGATTCATGCCCCGCAAGGACAATTTGGACCTGGCATGCAGCAGCATTTTCGTATATTCATGCTGAGGCTGATCGAACAGCCGATGAACCTCCGCCTGCTCGACGATACATCCCTGCTGCATGACAGCTACTTCATCTGCCATTTGGGAAATGACCCCCAGATCATGTGAGATCAGCAAAATGGAAGTGCCGTATTCCGTACGCAAGCAATCCAGCTCTCTCAACACTTGGAGCTGATTAACCACATCAAGCGCCGTTGTCGGTTCATCCGCAATCACCACCGCTGGCCGCAGGCACATGGATATGGCAATCATGACGCGTTGCAGCATTCCCCCGCTGAGCTGAAAGGGATATCGCTTCATCAGCTTGGCCGGTTCGGGCAGATTCATGTTTTCCAAAGCCGTTATGGCAAGATCGCGGGCCTGTCGTGTGGTCAATTCAGTATGAGTGCGGATGGTTTCCATAAACTGAGCCCCTATCGTATACACTGGCGTAAAGGCACTCATCGGGTTTTGCATAATCAGCGCGATTTCCTTGCCACGAATACGCCGCATTTCCTCGGCCGCTATTCCGTTCAGCTCACGCCCGTTCAGACGGATACTGCCTTTCACGTCCATCGTCTGGCGATCCAGCAACTGGAGTAGCGCGTTACAGGTCACCGTTTTGCCGCTTCCACTCTCGCCGACAAAACCCAGTACTTGTCCCTTTTTCAGCTCAAAATGGATCGGCTCAAGCAGAGGTACTGCCCCCGCACCGGATTTGAGCTTCACCTGCAAGCCGCGGACCTCCAGCACCTTCGACTTCGCCCCGTCATCCATCGTTATTCTCACTCCTGTTTTACTGACGTTTGGAAATTCCGTACCGGTCGGACAAGGCCTCTCCCAATATATTGAAGGCCATGACGACTACCAGAATCATGACGCCCGGATAGATCATTAATTCCGGATGACTGCGGATGTATCCTGTTCCCTCATGAATCATCGCTCCCCATTCGGGAGTTGGCGGCTGGATGCCCAGACCGAGGAAAGACAGCGCAGAAATATCCATGATCGCCCAGCCCATCTCCAGCGTACCCATGACCACAATCGGCCGCAGCACATTCGGAATGATATGCCTCCGGATAATGGCTCCTGAGGAGGAGCCGCTAATCCTGGCGGCCGCTATAAAATTCCGCTCTTTTAGACTCACGACCATATTGCGGCACATTCGGGCATAATACACCCACTGCACCATCATCAAGGCAAGCAGCACCTGCATAAGACCCGGCCCAAAAACACCGACAATCCCCAGCACGAGCACCAGATTCGGAAACGCCATAATCCCTTCGCAAAACCGCATTAGCACACTATCGACCCAGCCGCCCAAATAACCAGCAACCGACCCGATCACGACGCCGATGCCAAGGGACGACAGGAAAATTAATGTCGCAAAGCCAAGCGAAATCCGTGCTCCATACAGCAGCCGGGACAGATTGTCCCGACCCAAATGATCGGTTCCCAGCCAATATTCCTTAGAAGGTCCTTCCAGCTTATGCAGTAAATTGACTTTTACCGGATCATGGGGAGCCAGCCATGGGGCCAGTGCCATCATTATAAAAAGAATCAATAGCACGACAGAGCAGACCACGATCACCTTTTGACCCTTGAACATCGTACGCAACCTTATCATCACTGCTCTGCTCGTCCCTTCGCTGAAATTCGGGGGTCCATATACAAATGCACCAGATCAACGAGCAAATTGCATACGATGAACAGGCATGCCGCCAAAAACACATAGCATTGTATGACGGGAATATCTCGGTTAAAAATCGCTTCCACAAAATATCGGCCAAAACCGGGCCATGAAAACACCTGCTCCACAATAATCGTTCCGGTCAGCAGCTTGCCCAGATTCATGCCCATACCCGTAATCAGTGGGGCAATGGCAATTTTGAGCACATGCTTGAGCATAATTATACGTTCACGAATCCCTCTGGTTCTGGCATACTGCACATACGTTTCCTGAAGCTGCTCCAATACACTGGAACGCAGCAAGCGCGTATATAGAGCAATCAGAACCAACGATAGGGTCAACGTGGGGAGCACCAAATGCTGCCACGTCCCCCGCCCCTCTACAGGCAGCCAATCCAGTCGAACGGAGAAAAAGAAAATCAACAGATATCCCAGCCAGAATTGAGGAATAGACGCTCCAACATATGAAATTCCTCGACTGAGCATGTCGATCCAGCCATTTTTACGTATCGCCGCCAGTACGCCCAGCGGGATACTCACCACGATGGATAGCGCCATGCTGCTCAAGGCCAGCTCGACAGTGGCAGGCAGCCGAACCTTCACCTCATCCCACACCGGCTTGTTTGTCAGGTACGAAGTACCAAAATCCAGCCGACTGATTCTTTGCAGTGTCTGCATATACTGTGTCAGCAAAGGCTGATCCAGTCCGAATTCATGCCGCTTCTGCTCCAGAATTTCCGGAGTCGGGTAGATGTGGGCTGCTGTCAAATAGGCCTCGGCTGGATCAACTGGTGAAATATGAATGAGTGCAAAGGTAACGAGAGTGGCAAAGAGAACAATAGGAATGACCGCTATCATTCGTTTCCCAATATAGCTGATCATAAGTCGTCCTCCTATCCTGTAAACGAATGCTACCCTTCGGTTTCAACTACTTCCCGATTTCAATCCCACCAAACGGATTTTCATCCCGATTGGCCGGGAATACAAAGTCCGTAATCTTTTTCTGGTATACCGCGGTTTTCTTAATATATGAAATAGGCACAATGGCAGACTGCTCCTGAAGCGTCTTCAGAATCGAAGCATACAGCTCTTGACGCTTGGTTTCATCTGTCGATGAGAGCGCCTCGTGTACTTGCTGATCCAGTTTCTTCTTCATCGGAAGGGCGCTCAGCGTCTCTGCAATCCCGAAGCTCTTCTTGGCAATGACGTTAATAAAGGAATGCGGATCATAAGGCGCACCATAGTTGTACCAGAAGTACAGATCAAACTGGTTGGATCTAAGCCGCTTGATTTGAACCGTCAGCTCCAGCCCGGTGAGGTTCACTTTGACACCCAGTTCTCCCCATTCCGCCTGAATGGTTTCAGCCATCGCCTTCTGGATCGGATCAGTTTTATCAAAAATCAGTTCAAAGTCCAGTTGTTGACCATCCTTCTCCCGTACCGTGCCGCCTGCGGGCAGCTTCCAGCCTGCCTCATCCAGCAGCGCTTTGGATTTTTCCACATCATAGTCAACAGGCTGTAAGTCCACATTCGTATACGGATAGTTTTTCGATAAAACCGTATCCGCTTTTTCCTCTAGCCCTGAGGTCACACCTTCTACCATCGCCTGCTTATTGAAGCCATGTTGCAGTGCCAAACGTACGCGGAGGTCTGCCAGTTTGGGATTGGACGAATTGAGCAGCAGACTTCTTGTACCGACAGGCTCGGACAACTTGGTAACGTACTTATCCGTGTCGCGAAGCTGCTTGAAAGCATCGAGACTAATAACACCCTCTCCATAAATCAGATCCAGATCGCCTTTCTCAAAAGCCAGCACACGTGTTTCGCCATCGGGGATGATTTTTACGGTGATTTTATCGACTTTCGGCGCAGTACCCCAATAATTCGGATTACGCTTAAAGGTCGCATATTCATCTTGCTTGTATTCATCCAGCATCCAAGGCCCTGTACCTACAGGTTTCTTGATGCCTTTGGACGTATCTCCGTCATCCGGGAAGCCGGCTTCACCCAAAAAACGGAACGGACGAACAACGGACAAGTCCTGAAGCACCGGATAATACGGCTCCTTGAGCGTCATTCGGAAGGTGCTGTCATCTACGGCTTCCGTTTTGTCGAGAACGCCTACCACACCAAGCCAGCTATGGGTTTTCTCATTTTTCATGACAGCGTCAAAGTTCTTTTTGACAATAGCAGCGTCAAATGGCGTTCCATCTGAAAATTTCACACCTTTGCGAAGCTTGAACGTATATGTTTTGCCGTCCTTGGAAATGGTCCAGGATTCAGCCAAAGCAGGCTCCAGCTTGCCTCCTTGCTTGTAACTGACTAACGGCTCATAAATCATGGATTGTGCAATAAGTTGGGAAGGATTGTATACGTGAGGATTCATTGTACCAATGTCACGCGGCCACGATAGCGTGATCGACTTTTCATTGGCAGCTCCTTCAGTTGAGGTGGATGCAGGCGTATCCCCCTGCTTCGCACAACCCAAAATAACGGATAATAAGAGGATTGCCACCAGCATAAGGGTGGCATTCTTGCGGTGTCGAACGGACATCAATGTATTTCCCCTTTTCTATATATGTGATAATGATTATCATAATCATATTTAGAATAGGTATCACATCCCATTTTGTCAACAATATTCGACAAAGAAAGCTCTTATTTATTTTGAATTTGTAAAATGCAAGATGTATGGCTCAGTCCGTCAACGTTTGAAACAAGGCACGCGTGTATTCATGCCGTAATAGTTCTTTATCCCAATCCTTGAATACCTCCACGATCTCCCCCTGATACATGACGGCAATCCGATCACAAAACGGACGGGTGGATTGAAGATCGTGAGTGATGAAAAGGTAAGATAACTGGCGTTCTATCTGCACTTTCTTGAGCACGTCGAGCACGGAGGACTGCGTTGCCGTGTCGAGGTTGGCGACCGATTCGTCGAACAGGATGATTTCCGGCTCCACCGCCAGCGCACGGGCGATGCATACCCGCTGCTTTTGTCCGCCGCTTAGCTGCGTTGGATATTTCTCCAGGCTGTCAGCCTCCAAGCCTACCGATTCCAGCAGGGATAGGCAAATATCCAGCGCTTGCGCTTTTCGCTCAGGAAAATAGTTGCGGATCGGCTCCAGCAAAATATCCCGAATAGTCATACGGGGATGCAGCGAGGAAGACGAGTCCTGCGCGACCAACTGGATTCGCTTGTACAGATGAATATCCTTCATCCTTCCAGTATGAATGGGCCGATGATCCAGCCAAATCTCCCCCGAGGTCAACGTTTCCAGCCCTAGAATACATCGTGCCAGCGTACTTTTGCCGCTTCCACTCTCACCAACCAGCCCGAGGCATTCCCCCCGTTGCAGCTCCAGGCTCACCTGCTTCACGGCGGCCTGCTCGCCAGCCTGCTGGTTGAACCAGCCTTTCCTCCGTTTGCGGACTGGATAAGCCTTGGTCACTTGCCTCAATTCCAGTATCATTCGTGCATCCTTCCTTCCGGGCTCATCTCCAGCACACGATCTGCCACACGGCCTATGCCCTGACGGTCATGAGAAATCAACAAAATGGTGAGATTAAAGTCCTCTCTCAGCTGTTGGAGCAGGGCCAGAACCTTGTCCCGATTGATGACATCCAGTGCTGTAGTAGGCTCGTCGGCAATAAAAAGGCGCGGACCCGAGCTTAACATGGCCGCCAGCAGCACTCTTTGGCACATTCCCCCACTTAGTTCAAATGGATACGACGACAAAATACGCTCCGGGTCCGCAAACCCGACCTTGCTGAGCAGCGCGTGTAGATAAGCCTCCTGCGATTGCATCGCGCGACCTCCAGCCATCTCAGCTACGCGGCTTATCGTCTGCCTTATCCGCGACAGCGGGCCCTGTAGGGCGGCCTGCCGCGGGGCAGCCAGGGACCGGGCAGCATTAGCGTGCCCCGCCCCCTTCTGTGCATGCGGCATCTGGCGCCGCCCATGCAGCCTTAACGTATCCGTCAACTGTGTACGGACGGTACGAATCGGGTTCAACCCGCTCAGCGATTGTTGAATGAGCAGAGCAATATCCTCACGGCGCAGCCTTTGCCAGCGTCGTTCATGGAACGGGACGATGTCTTCCCCGTTATAGTAAATATGCCCTTTCGTAACACCGATTCCCGGCTCCAGCATGCCTGCGATTGCGTGCGCAGTCAGGCTCTTGCCGCATCCGCTCGGTCCGGTCAGTGCCACAATTTCCCCCGGGTAGACGGAAAAGCTCACATCTCGCAGCAGCGGTTGATGTCCACTGTTCCTCGTTGTTTCCCCGTTCGCTTCCGATTTTCTACTTGCATCCGAACCTTTTCCCTTCCCAATGGCTATTCCTGCTCCTGTACGGCCTATCTCCAAATGTTCCACGTGTAACAGAGATTTGCGCCCGTCCACTCGCTCTAGCATATCGTTTCGACCCATGTCAGTCCGATCCTCCACTATTTCGCCGCCCCCTTCTCCGAAAAGCGGTCACCCAGCAGCTGGCACGCAAGTACAAACAGCATAATCGCCAAGCCCGGGAAAATCATGACATGCGGGGCCACCTGAAAATACGAGGTTGCATCATGTAGCATCACGCCCCACTCTGGCTTGGGTGGCTGTACACCCAGTCCAAGAAAAGAGAGCCCGGCGATCATCAGCACCACGCGCCCGATATCCCATACCGCATAAACAAACAGCTGCGGCAGCACTTGTGGCAATACATAGCGTCTCAGGATGCGTACGTGTGAATTACCGGAAAGACGGGCATATCGCACATAGTCCTCCTGACAGGCTTTTTGAACCAGGCTGCGGATATAGCGGACATAGCCTGCCCACCGTACCGCAATAATAGCCAAGGTCATGTTAACAAAACCCGGGCCCAAAATCCCTACAATCGCCACCGTCAAAATAATATCGGGAAAAGCCAGCACGCCGTCGATTCCCCGCATAATCAGCTGATCCACACGCCCACGCACATAGCCAATGAGCAAGCCTATCGGCAGACTGACACTCAGCGTAGCTACAGTAATTGCGCACGCGATTAACACACTCTTCCGAATTCCGTAAATCAGCCGTGACAGTACATCCCGCCCCAGATGATCCGTACCAAAGGGATATTCCCGGCTCGGTGGGGCCAGACGGTTCAGAAGGTCCACGTTCAGAGGATCATGAGGAGCAACCCATGGAGCCAGCACACCGAGCAGCACGATCAAGCCAAACAGCACACCGCCTGTCAGCAAGCTTCCTTTGGAGGAAAGCCGTATCCTTTTCATTTCCAGCCCCTCCCCTAACGCAAACGCAGCCTCGGATCTATCGCCGTCTGGACCACATCTACCAAACACTGAACGCCTACAATTAAGAATGAAGCAAAAATAACATATCCTTGAATCACCGGGTAATCCCGCTGCGTAATTGCATCTATAAAATACTTGCCCAAACCCGGCCATGAAAAAATCGTCTCCACGATAACATTACCTGCAAGCATAAATGACAGATTCGTACCTAACAGCGTAAAAATAGGCAGAATGGCATGCTTAAATAACTCAAAAAACAGAATATGCATATGTGAGAAACCTCTAGCTCTCGCCGCTTTCACAAAATTTTGATCGCCCAGTTCCAGCATTTGTGCACGCAGCACACGAGCTTGTACGGCCCCCAAGCCCGCACCAAGGGTTAGGGCTGGCAGCACTAGATTTGTCCAGTTCTCCCTGCCCATGGATGGAAGCCAGCCCAGACAAACGGAAAACAAATAGATCAACAGAAAGCCAAGCCAAAAGGAAGGAATGGACGAGCCCAGCAGAGCCAAAAGTCTGCTCAGACGATCCAGTGGGCCGCTGGATTTTACCGAGGCGGCCAGTCCCATCCCCAGAGTCAGCATGGTCATAACGGCAAAGCCCGCCGAGGCCAGCTCTACGGTAGCAGGCAGTCTGTTCCACAGTTCAGCCAGCACAGACTCCTTGGATACATACGAGGTGCCCCAATGCCCTGTGAACACATCCCGCAGCCAGTTCACATACTGAATATGAAGCGGCTCGTTCAAACCCAGCTCCTTCCGCAGCGCCGTCAGCGCCTCCTCAGAGGCAGGCACATTATGTGCGGTAAGCAGAATGGTAGCAGGGTCCCCCGGAGCCAGTCTCATCAGTACAAAAGTCACCGTGGAGACGGCGAATACAATGATGACCAGCTGCGCCGCACGTTCCAGAATAAAACGAATCATAGGATGCACAGCCCGTTATTTCGCAATATCGGATTGCGCTGTAATGTAGTAGTATTCAATCGGATGGGGCGTGAAGCCCTGCACCCCTTTTTTTACACCAAATACATTGTCAGGGTGCACAATGAACGACTGCGGCAAATCCGTATTAATGATGTCTAACGCTTGCAGTGTCTCCGTATTGCGCTCTGCGGTATTCTTCGCCAGCTTCAGCTTGCCAAGAATGTTCTCCAGCGGTTTGGAGACATATCGGCTCACGTTAGCTTCGCTTTTCGAGGAATAAAAGGTATCCATAAAATATTGCGGCTCCCCTGTATGGGCCGTTAGCATGCTGTACATGGCAAAATCCCAATCGTTTTTGGTTAACGCCTCGTCGATATTTTCCACCTTGCGAATCTTGACCTGGATACCCTCTTTCAGCAATTGGCTCTGAATGACCTCAGCCATCACAGATAGCTCCGGACGCTGAGGAAAGGTCAGCAGTGTAACCTCGAACGGCTTGCCTTGCCTGGTCCATGTGCCTTGGGCGTCCTTTTGCCAGCCATCCTTCGTCAGCAATTGCTCCGGGGTTCCGTCCAGCGCTTTACGTTCAACCTTCCCGAAGGGAAGAATACTCGGAAATGGACTGCTTGCCTCCGTGCCAAAGCCCCTCATGATGGCGCTCACAATGGATGAGCGTGGAATCAGACTATCCACGACCTTGCGGTTGGCTGCATCCTTGAACACAGGCGACTCCATATTGTACACGATCATATGGGTACGCAGGGACGGAGCCGACAGCACCTGCAGCTTGTCGTTTTTTTTCAAGATCTCCGCGTTATCCACCGGAATATCCGTCGCTACATCCACCTCGCCGGATTGCAGCGCCATCAGGCGCGAATTGCCATCCGT